>JANQOD010000161.1 GCA_028289745.1 Allomuricauda sp.
AAAAATCCGAATGCTCCTGCAGCCGTAGATGTTTCAGACTTTGTCGACCACATTGACTATATGGTCGATTTGATCGGTATCGACCATGTGGGCATCAGCTCTGACTTTGATGGCGGTGGTGGCATTGAAGGCTGGTCAGATGCCTCTGAAACCCAAAACGTTACCTTGGAATTGGTGAAAAGAGGTTACAGTGAAAAAGATATTTCGAAGTTATGGGGCGGTAACCTTTTACGCGTGCTTGACGAGGTACAGACCGTGGCAAAAGAAATTCAGGCCGACCAAGGGCAACCTATCTAATTTTCTTGACCGGCCAATCGATCTTCGACATACTCTACCTTTGTCTTGCCGTGGGGCGAAGGTTTTCCTTTCTCATCCAAATTGACCAAAATAATGTTATCAACGGTCAAAATGGTCTCTAAGGTCATCTTGTTACGTACCTCACAATTCAAGTTCAAAGAAGATTTTCCGAATTTGACCACCTCGATCCCCAGTTCTATAATATCGCCCTCAACGGCAGAGCTCATAAAATTGATCTCTGACATGTATTTGGTGACGACCCGTTTGTTTTCAAGCTGTATGATGGCATAAATGACGGCTTGCTCATCGATCCATGATAGTACCCGGCCGCCAAAAAGCGTTCCATTGGCATTTAGGTCTTCAGGTTTTACCCATTTTCGGGAGTGGAATCTCATTGCTGTCAATTTTTGGTGCAAAGGTAAGGGCAAATCATATTCCTTTAAAAAACCAGGGGGCCTAACACCATATATTTCACTATTTATAAAGTTTGTTAAGCTTTAAATAAAGTTTTCTTAATTGATTGGGCACTAATTCGATAAAAAAATAAATTGAGAACGTCAATTAACAAAAACGAACCGTCTAACCAAAGTGGAAGCTATAAACAATTATTATTCAGATCCGACCTTTACCGTTTTTAAAGTACCCTCTTGGAGGGCAAGATGCTACAGATTTTTATCTGTGGATGTTTGGGGTGCATTACCAAGTCATTTACAGAAAAAAATTTCTACCGTATACACGACGCTCTATAAAAAGAAATTTTCAAGATATATTATCAGTCCATATCTATGGTTGAACTATTCTGATAAAACATACTTAGACAAGTTCAAGCCACCCATGGGCAAAAAGACCTATGGCAATTTTCAAGATTTCTTTACCCGAGAGTTCAAGGTAATGCCCGATAACCCTAGTCAGTGGGTATGGCCATGTGAGGGACTACTATGCGATATGGGACATGTAGATGATCTGCAAAAGTCAAACGTAAAAAACGATATACGGCAGATAGCCGTAATTTTCGGAGTCGACGAAGACCTCATTCCGAAAGAGCATGTCTTCACCAATGTATTCTTGCACAACAAAAACTATCATCGCATACATTCACCCATTTCAGGCACCATAAGCCGCATTCAACATGTACCCGGTGACCTAGTGGTACTAAGGCCCTGGATCTATAAGCAAAATCCATCACTGCCGGCATTCAGAAATGAACGCTATAACATTGATATTACCGATGAAATGGGCAGGGTATGGTATCTTTCAATAGTAGGCGGTCCTGCGGTCGGTACCATTGAACTCGGCAAGAACATCAAAGTTGGCAGTACTGTAGAGAAGCTACAAGAACTGTCAATTTTTTACTTGGGCTCTACCTGTTGTATGGCCGCTCCGCTGGCCCCACGATTTCACGAAAAAAATACTTTTGTGGAGGTTGGTGCTAGTTACTGAAAAGCGTCGATTTTTCGCCCCCCAGGGTTTTGGGTATCTGTAAGTCAGACCCCAGAATTTTGTTACAGCTATCAATAAAATAGGCAGAGAGCAACGGAGACTCAAGTTCAAGGTTCTGGTGTACAAAGAAATGGATATTGCGCAGCCCTTGCCCTTTCCATTCAACAAGTCGATCTACCCAATCATTAAGCCGTTCATAATCTGATTCGTGATTGGCGCCCACATAACGAACAAATGCTTCATTGTTGGTCAATCGCATATGCAGTAGGTCTCTACGACCCGCAGTATCGACAAGCATATTGGCCATATCGTTTTCTTCCAACAGATGATAAAGTTCTTGGGCCACTTTTTCGTCATTGAACCAATCGGTGTGCCTAAACTCTATGGCAAGTGAGAATTCTTTGGGCCAATAGTCTACAAAACGAACCACCCTGTCAAAATCTTTTGGTGAAAAATTGTTGTGCATTTGAAGAAAAATCGTGCCCAATTTTTCCTTTAATAAAGAAGTGACCTCCAAATAAAGGTCAACCGTCTCATAGACCCTTTCGTTCAACCTTCGCAGATGGCTGATCTCATTGGTGATCTTCGGAAAGAACTTGAAATTCGACGGTGTCTTGTCGTACCATTTTTCATATTGCTCGGCAGGAAAGATTCTGTAAAATGTAGCGTTCAACTCGATACTATTGAATTGGCTCGAGTAATAGGTCAATTCATCCTTTGTTCCCCTTGGATAGAAATTCTTAAGGTCTTGTCGGTTCCATTTTGCGCAGCCGACATAGGTGCTCAACGGTTCGTCATTGGCCGTTCTTGATAAAACCGCACTGGTCATGGGATTATCGAGCGGTAAGGTGAAATCGACCTGTTCAGGACGCTCTACTTTTCCAAATTTCATGGTAGCGTTTTGTCCAATAAATATACTGAAAAAAATATCCGCAAAAATGGTCGCGATTTGAGATAAAAGTGATTATAAATAAATACCTTGTAACATATTTCACATTGTTGATACTAACATGTTAATTCAAATCTAAATCTCTGAAAATGAAAACGATCAAAATCTTAATTGCTGCGGTAGCATTGGCATTGGCAGTTCCGGTGCAAGCGCAAACCGCAGATGAAATCATCAGTACATATTTTGAAAATATTGGTGGCCTTGAAAACTTCAAACAACTCGAGGGCATGAAGCTTGAGGGAAATGCCAGCCAGCAAGGGTTCGAGTTTCCCTTTATGGTCTTGCAGCTGAAAGATGGCAGACAAATGTTCGCTTTCACCTTTCAAGGCAAGCAGATCAAGCAAGGTGTTTTTGATGGTGAAATATTATGGAATACCAATTTCATGACCATGAAAGCCGAGAAAAGCGATGCTGAGCAAACGGCCAACTTCAAATTGAACACCAACGATTTTCCCGATTCTTTTGTTGATTACAAAGAAAAAGGTTACACCATTGAGCTCTTGGGCACCGAAACCATGGATGGTGCGGAGACCTTTAAGGTCAAATTGGTAAAAGAGCCCATTACCGTTGACGGGGTTCAAGAAGACGATATTTCATTCTATTACTTTGATACCGAAAACTACGTGCCGATTGCGGTTGAATCTGTTGTTAGGGAAGGACCTGCAAAGGGCAAGACCGCCAAAACGATCATGAGCGATTACCAAGAGGTAGAGGGGTTATATTTTCCTTTCTCGACTTCACAATATGTAGACGGAAACCTAATGTTCAGCATGACCATGGAGAATGTTGAGCTCAACCCAACGGTAGACGATGCTGAATTTGCCTTTCCCGAAGAAATTACAGAAGAGAAAAAGTAAAATTGACCCACAACCCAGCTCTAAAATGAAAGGAAAGATTTTTGGACTCTTGTTGACACTGTTCATCGGGGGGCTATCGCTTCAGACGCAACAGACCTTGGCAGATATCAAGGGAAAAGAACTATTCGGTGACCTCAAGGCCCGCCATATTGGTCCGGCGCTTATGAGTGGCCGGATCAACGATATGGAGGCACACCCGACCAACGGCCGTATCATCTATGCCGGAACCGCAGGTGGCGGTGTTTGGAAATCAAACGACGCCGGCACTACTTTCAATCCGATATTTGATGACTATTGCCAGTCGATCGGGGCCGTTGAACTAGACCCGAACGACCCTGATAACACTATTTATGTGGGTACGGGCGAAACATGGACACGAAACAGTGTTTCTGTAGGTGATGGGCTTTATAAATCGATAGATGGCGGTTCAAACTGGAAAAAAATCGGATTTGAAAATTCAGAACGTATCGCGAACATCATCGTAAATCCTGAAAACTCGCAAGAAATCTATGTGGGGGTTCTTGGTGCCCTATGGGGCGATAGTGAAGAACGTGGGGTGTTCAAATCGACCGACGGTGGTCAAAGCTGGGAAAAATTACTCTACGTAAACCCTAAAACCGGTTGTGCCGATCTGGCCATGGATCCCGGCAACCCGAATGTGCTATATGCTTCAATGTGGGAGTTTAGGCGCACCGGATGGTCTTTTGAGTCAGGAGGCGAAAACAGTGCACTGTACAAATCTATCGACGGCGGAAAAACATGGAATAAAATCCATAACGGTTTCCCAGAAGGTGATTTGGGCCGGTTGGCCATTGCTGTGGCACAGACCAACCCGAAAGTGCTCTATACGGTAATCGAGGCAGAACAAGACGAGCGCAAGGGACTCTATCGCAGTGATGATGCTGGAGCGTCCTGGAAACAGTTGAACAACGATTTCGGCATCACCGTACGGCCTTTCTATTTTTCAAGAATTGTGGTTGATCCAAAGAATGAAGATGTTGTGGTCAAGGGCGGTTTGAGTGGTTCCATTTCCCGTGATGGCGGCAAAACTTTTAAGAACTTGGGCAATATGCACTCTGACATTCACGACATCGTATTCAGTATCAAAGACTCTGATATCATGTACGTGGGTACCGATGGCGGCGTTTACCGTACTTGGGACGGTGGCACTACCATGGAAATTGTCGAAAACCTTCCGCTATCACAATTCTACCATATAAGCGTTGATGATGCCGAGCCCTATAATGTTTATGGGGGGTTGCAAGACAATGGTTCTTGGTGGGGACCTTCTTCCTCTCCCGGAGGTGTTGGGGCAAGAGATTGGAATTCAATCGGTTTTGGAGATGGGTTCAGGGTACTGAAACATCCTACCAAGAACATCATTTATTCTGAAATGCAAGGTGCCGAGAACGTTTGGCGGGTCGATGTTGACAATGATCTGGTCAAGACCATACAACCCTTGCCCACCTCTGATGACCAAAAATTGCGTTTTAATTGGAATGCCCCCATGGCCGTTAGTGTTCACCAACCCGATAGGTTCTATATGGGAAGTCAGTATTTGCACAAATCGGAAGATATGGGTGACACTTGGAAAATCATCTCACCAGATTTGACCACAAACGATCCTGCCAAACAAAATCAAGAAGATTCAGGTGGTCTCTCAAAAGACAATTCCGGTGCCGAAAACCATACCACCATCTTTACGATTGCCGAATCGACTTTAGACGAAAATGTGATTTGGGTGGGCACAGATGACGGTAATGTACAGGTGACCCAAGACGGTGGCAAAACATGGACAAACACCATTGAAAACATCTCAGGTCTTCCAAAAAATACATGGTGCTACCATATCGAGGCCAGTTCTTTCGACAAGGGTACCGCCTATGCTGTATTCGATGGGCATACACAGAACGATCAAACACCTTATGCCTATAAGACCACTGATTTCGGAAAAACGTGGACCAATATCATTTCTGATGACGTTGTCGGCTTTGCGCGTAACATTCAAGAAGATTATGTGAATCCTGATCTGCTGTTCTTGGGCACCGAATTCGGACTCTACATTACTTTGAATGGTGGCAAAAACTGGAAAAAGTTTACCAATAACATGCCTGCCGTGGCCATTCACTTCATCGATCTTCAAAAAAAGACCGGTGATCTGGTAATGGGCACCCATGGCCGAGGTGTTATCATCATCGACGATATCTCTCCCTTACGGGAAATCAACGATGAAGTATTGAACAAAACGGTACATTTCTTTGAGACCCCATCAACGACCATTGATGAAACCAGCACTTTCTCGGGCAGTTTTGGTACTGAAACACAATTCGTGGGACCCAATCGCTCTAAGAACGTTCGTTTGATCTATTACCTCAAGAAAAGACACACTTTTGGCAAAATGGCCATGGAAATCAAAAATGCAGAAGGAAAAGTAGTGGCGACCATCCCTCCAGGAAAGTCAAAAGGCATCAATATTGTGGAGTGGAACCATAAGTTAAAGCAGCCCAAAATTGCCACAGGAAAGACCTTTTCTTTCGGCGGCTTCACGACACCCAATGCCGCTGCAGGTACGTACACTGCCGTCATGACCAAAGGAAAAGAAACTTTTGAACATGCCTTTGAGTTGGTCTATGATGTCGATACAGGTCTTACGGATCAAGAAAGGGAATTGAAGAATGTCACTACGATGCAACTTTATGACATGACCCAAGACCTTGCTTTTTTAGTCTATGAATTAGATGCGCTCGTAGCCAATGCTGAAGAGAGCGGTGACAAAAAAACAATTTCAAAACTCAATGCTTTGAAAGAGACTTTGGTCATCACTACAGGCGACAATTATGTTGGTGCGGCCGAACCACAATTACGTGAAAAGATGGCCAATCTTTACAGCAAAGTGGCTGCCAGCTATGATGCGCCGACACCTGATGATTTGCAAAACCTTAAAGTGATTTCTGAACGCTTTACACGAGCCAAAGATGACTTTTCAAAATTGAAATCGAAGTACTTGAAAAAGCAATCCATTGAATTGAAGAGCTTTGAAGAGTTTTTGGGCAGTAAATAAACACTAACTCAACTACTGAAAAGTCGCTCGTTTTGGGCGACTTTTTTTGTTTATAACCCCGTTGAAAAGTAATCATGGGCATGCAACCCATGAAATGATGAATATGTAATTTTATTCAAACCTTACATCATGGATCCACGGACCAAAAATCTCAAGGACATCCGTCCCGAGATTCAATCCGCAGCACTACAAACCGCCATTGGCGATGAAGAGCGCTTTCAAAACGAGACCTTAAGACCCATCATCAAGTTTCAGAACAATCTTTTCATCGAGGTCTTCAAGAACTACATTAACAAACACAAAGGCCGTTTTTATGAGCTCACGGGAGAAGAACGGTTTCACTATATAGAAAATTCAATTCAAAGGGATATCAAATTCAGAAACTCCCTAAAAGGAATGGTCATCGGTCAGTTCACCTGTGAAGAATACCTTGCGTACATCAAAAATTCATCGGCCTTGAACAAGCGTATGATGAACATGGTCATCGAGCGTTTGAAAGACCAGGTGCAACTATTGCAGGTAGAAGTGCTAGCGCAATAGCGATTCGCCATTGAGATCGGTGGTCAAAATTTCGCTCATAAGGTCGAAATAGGCCCTGACGGCCAGAAAAGAGTCATTGACCTCATCTAAAAACGTTGGGGTGAATACTTCTTGGTCAGAAAAATTTCTGACAAAGATGAACTGTTTCTTTTTGATCAAGTCGATATCGGGGTGTTCCTTACCAAAACCTTTTGGGGCCGTTTTCACCTCATCGCCCTCAAGACTTCCCCATATTTTCTTAAAGGGGCTTGCGTTTATTACCTTCCTGAAAGGTGCCGCATCCATTTCAAGTTCTTTTCTGATTCTGAACAAATCTTCCTTATTGGGTTGCCAAAATCCAGTTGCAATAAAAGTTTCCCCAGGCTTCAACCGAAGGTAATATCCGCCTCGCAGATGGGCGCCCAGCCTTGAAAATGAACCCGCAAAATGGGTCTTATAAGGTGTCTTGTCAGCAGAAAAACGAACATCCCTATAAATTCTGAACATCTTGAGCTTTTCAATATCGTCATGCTGGCCCATGCGCTCTTTTAGCAATTCGTAAAAAGCCTTGACGTTTTTCTCATGGGATTTGAAAATACCCTTGTGTTCCATAAACCAGTCGCGGTTGTTGTTCCGGCCCAATTCTTTCAAAAAATCAAAAGTCTCTTTCTGTATCGTATGGTTTTCCACGTTGTACGACTAATGTGTTATATTTTAGCTAAAGTTAGCATTTTGCATAGAAACTGTGTCCAATATGGCTACTTTTAGACAAACATTTGCGGCGATGGACAAGCAAGCGATCATTTCAGAGTTAAAGCGGCATAAAAAGCAACCCTATTTAGACTATAGGTTAAAAAGGAAAACAGAAGCGTTTACCGACAAATTGTTCTACACGCTTTTCGATATAAAGACTCCCGTAGAAGAAAACCTGCCCCTTTTGGAAACCATGTTCGATGAACTGGTGACCTTGGCCTGTTGGGAAGTGGAAAAGCCCTGTGGCAAGATATGGGATCGCTATGTGCAACAACTTCCCAAAACCCTTGAAAAGCTGAATATGGATGCCGAGGCCATCGTCAATGGCGACCCTGCCACGCTGTCGATTGAGGAAGTCTACATGGCCTACCCCGGTTTCTACGCCATCGCCATTTATCGTTTGGCCCATATACTGTACCAAGAAGGTTTTCCGCTGGTACCGCGATTGATGACCGAGTATGCGCATCGACAGACCGGTGTTGACATTAATCCAGGGGCGCAAATTGGCAAGTCGTTCTTCATTGACCATGCCACGGGCGTTGTTATTGGTGAAACGGCGGTCATCAAAGACAATGTGAAAATATATCAAGGCGTCACCCTGGGCGCGCTCTATGTCTCGAAAAACCTGCAAAAGACCAAACGCCACCCCACTATAGAGTCAAATGTGACCATTTATGCGAACGCCTCTATTTTGGGGGGAGACACGGTCATCGGCGAAAATTCGGTCATCGGGGGCAATGCCTGGTTGACAAAATCGGTTCCGCCCAATTCAACGGTCTTCCATAACCCTGAAATCAAAATCAAAACCGCTTCAAATGCCTAGATCTGTATTGAGCCTTATCGGCAATACACCTTTGGTAGAATCAAAAGTGCTGAACCGTAACAAAAACGTAAAGGTTTTCTTTAAGTTGGAAGGGCAAAATCCTGGCGGTAGCGTCAAAGACCGTCCCGCTTACAATATGATCAAGCGTGGACTCGAACGGGGTGATTTTGACCAAAAGACCAAGCTCATCGAGGCTACCAGTGGTAATACCGGAATTGCATTGGCCATGATCGCCGGTATTTATGGATTGGATATCGAATTGGTAATGCCCGAAAACTCGACCAAAGAACGGGTACAGACCATGCGGGCCTATGGCGCAAAGGTTACTTTGACAGCGGCCGACATAGGTATCGAAGGTTCTAGGGATTATGTAGAAGCAAAGGTCAAAAATCAAGGTTATCAAATGCTTGATCAATTTGGAAACCCAGATAATTGGAAAGCACATTACCATACTACCGGGCCCGAGATCTGGAAGGATACTGATGGCAAAATCTCTCATTTTGTCTCTAGCATGGGCACTACCGGCACCATTACCGGTACTTCTACTTTTTTAAAGGAAAAAAATACCGCCATACAGATTGTCGGGGTGCAGCCCAAGGAAGGTTCAAAAATTCCCGGTATACGAAAATGGTCGCCCGAATATATACCGAGTATCTTCAATGCCGATAAGGTCGATGACATTCAATACGTGAACGAAGATGAGGCCATTGAAATGACCAAAAGGCTAGCTGATGAAGAGGGCATCTTTGCAGGTATGAGCAGTGGTGGTGCTGCCACCGTCGCACTTCGATTGGCCGCACAACTCAAAGAGGGCATCATCGTATCGATTGTATGCGACCGCGGCGATCGTTATCTTTCTTCAGAACTTTTCGGTCAGTAAAATGGAATCTATTGCCTCATCGTACGCTTCAAACTCGATCAAATTATTGTGGCCGCCCCCTTCAATGGTAAAGAAGCGCTTGGTTTTTGTGCGAACGTGTTCGAACAGTCTTTTGCCAGATTCATAGGGCACTACCCCATCGTTTGTTCCATGAAAAATATAAACGGGGCATTCCGTGTCCTTCATATATCGATATGATGGAAATTCATAGCGCATCAATGACTGTACCGGCAAAAAGGGAAATCGTTCTTTGGCCACTTCTGCCAGGCTATAAAAAGGCGTTTCCAGAATTAGTTTTTTTGGCTGGTTTTGCGAACAGAGATAGGTGGCCATGGCACTGCCCAATGACCGACCATACAAAATGATATTGTTTTCTTCATGGCTTTTTTTGACATGATCGTAAAAAAGCTGTGCATCACCGTAGAGTGCCCGTTCACTAAGCTTTCCCGTGCTTTTGCCATACGTGCGGTAATCCATGACTATGATATCGTACTCTTTGTCGACAAAGTAGGCAGCGATTTCTCCCCAACGGGATAGATCTCCGGCATTTCCATGAAAGTAAAGGATCAATCCCTTAGGGCTTTTTGCCTTGAAGTGCAATGCGTTCAACCTGGCACCATCTGCACTCGTCAGAAAAAATTCCTCAAAATCCTCTTCGAACACATACTTGAAATCTTGCGGGAGTTTCGTAGGCAAAAAGATGAGTTTCTCTTGAAAGAAGGTCAACATGGCCATCAAAAATATGAAAAAGACCAATAGCCCAAGTACGCTCTTTTTAAGTTTTGACATTTACCTTTTTTGCGGTTTCACCTACATCGATGCTCGTACCTTTTAAACTGACCTTTCTGGGTTTCGAATTGATAATGTCACCCAGCATTTTATGGTATGATTCAAAGGTGTTCAAATCTTTGTGTCCGCCACCGATTACCGTATGCAAGGTGGTCTGTTCAGGTTTTATCTTTGAGAGTTTTACGCTGGTTTTGTAGGGTATCAATCTGTCATCGGTGCCATGAATGATATGAATGGGGCACTGCACGTATCTGAGCCATTTATGCGTGGGCATGGGAAACTTGATCAGTAAGGACAAGGGCATGAAGGGAATGAACTTTTTGGCCACTTTGCTCAGACTATAATATGGGGCATCCAGAATCAGCATACGCGGATTGTTCATCGAGGCCAGTTTTGTCGCAAAGCCCGAGCCCAGCGAGCGACCATAGAGAATGATGTACTTTTCAGATACTTTTTCCTTGAGCTTGTTATAGATAACCTGCATATCGCGTTTCACGGCTTTTTGTGTACGGCGGCCCGTGCTTTTGCCAAAGCCTCGATAATCGACCATGATGACATCATACCCGTGACAGGTGAAATCTACCGCAAACTTGCCCCAACCCTTGATGCTCTTTGAATTTCCCTTAAGGTAAAAGACCACGCCCTTTGGGTTTTGTGCTTTGAACCGTAACCCATTGATGGTGGCCCCGTCACGGGTCTCGATATTATATTCTTCAGTCTCTTGGTTCTCATAGTAGAATTGGAACTCTTTTGGCAGTTTTTCGGGCTTGAACAGAAAATAATCTTGAAGAAAATAAAGGGCCGCACTGAGCATAATATACACAGCAAATACGATCAAGACGATATATTGCCAATCAAGCATCTAACGCTTTTTGACAAAATACGAAAAAACATGGATTACCTTTCAACCATTATAACGTAAGAGAATTTGACATATTCCTTAAATACTGTGTAACAATTGATTTTTTTTATTGTCTAATTAAGGAACCAATCAAAAAACGACCAAAATGGAAACCGGTACCATTGCCCCTAAGTCACCACGAATCGACATTATCGATGCCCTCAGGGGCTTTTCTTTGGCAGGAATCGTATTTGCGCATATGTTGGAGCACTTTGCAGGCGCTCCAATTCCCAATGAGGCCATTGAAAGTATGAACCCCAGACCCATAGACCAAATTGCCAACGGGTTTGTGAATTTTTTCTTTCGGGGAAAGTTTTTTGCCTTGTTCTCTTTTTTGTTCGGTTTGAGCTTCTTCATACAAATGAACAACGCAGACCAAAAAGGAAACTCGTTCGGCATGCGTTTTCTTTGGCGGTTGATGCTTCTACTGATCATCGGGTATGTACACAGTCTTTTCTACCGTGGCGATATATTGACAATTTATGCCCTGTGTGGCATACTTTTGACCCCGTTCTATAGAATCAAGTCAAAATGGGTCATCGCCGTAATGGCACTTTTGTTTTTGGGGCTGGGCCGATATGTCGTTTTTTCTTTTACGAACGGAGGCCCTCTTTTTCTTGATGAGCCCTTTATGCCCGACAGTGAGAAAGCCGCGCAATATTTTGAACTTCTCAAAAATGGTTCTTTGCCAGCCGTATTTGAGGCAAATGCCTTTGAAGGCCATATGGTTAAAATGGAAGCCCAATTCGGAATATTTTCTAGGGGGTATTTGACTTTTGCCTTTTTCTTGATGGGTCTTTTAGCGGGAAGGATAGGGCTTTTCAAAAACTATCGGGAGCGGTCGACACTCATCAAAAAATCATGGATTGCGGGCCTCATTATGTTTGTTTTGGCCGTAGGGGGCATGATCGGGGTTTTTGCCGCCCTAGGACCCAATCCCAGTTTCGATAATTGGTTGGCCATGATCGGACTCAGCCTTTATGACCTTGCCAATCTCGCCATGACCATCATCATCATTGCCGTCTTCATCATTCTATACAAAAAGCGAAAGCCCCATAACTTCTTGCGGCAATTTGCACCCTATGGCAGAATGGCCCTCACAAACTATGTGGCCCAGACCCTTGTGGGCACGGCCATCTTTTATGGCTGGGGATTGGGGTATCTGGCACAAATTCGGAACAGTTACGTATTCTTATTGGCGATACTCGTGATCATCGCACAGGTCTGGTTCAGTAAATGGTGGTTGAAGAGATTTCGGTACGGACCGCTTGAGTGGCTCTGGCGAAGTGCCACATTCATGAAAAGGTACCCAATGAGAAGAAAATGACATCGGCAAAAGGCCTTTTTACAACAAATATTGAACTGTGGCCTTTTCTACAAAATATGTCAATTTAGTTTCCGTTTAGGCATTGAACCCAGATTTTACCATTTACAAAAATGTCCGCACTTTTAAAGACGTATTGGAGGCCCTTGATCATCATTTCGGCAATATGCTTGTTGCTCACCGTTGTTTTTAATTTTTATGGCCTGTACACCAACAAGTTTTACTTTCTGAAATTGGACGGGTATCTATTCGCTTTCATTTCTTTTGCGCACTTTGTCTTTCTCTATGTGATATGGTTCAAGATCACAGCGTCTGAATATCCCGATACGATCATGCGAAACCTAGAATATGTGCTCTATGCATTGACCCTGTTGTACTTTTATAAGGTTATCGAAACATGTACCACTTTGTTGAGCCTTGGTGAATATAGCGAGCATTTGATTTCGCCATATTTTCTTCCATTGGGCATCTTTCTTTTGGTCGTGCACTTCTTATTGCTCGCTTCAACAATCGGTGTTTTCCTTATCAGAAGATTGATAATAGGCAGCTATCGAATCGATTACCTCAATGAAGATATCGACTCATGGAATCGATAAGGGCGTTCTTTCCTATAAATCTTTGATATAGCTACTGTACAGGTCTTTAAGTTGATAGCCCTTCTCAAATCGGTGTTTGCTCAGTTTCTTATGGGCCACCAATCCCCAAAGCAACAATTCCTTTAAAAAGTAACTGTCTTGTTTTGAAAAATCAGGTTGGAATTTTTTGATGAGTGCGTTCAACGGCGCAATCGAATCCAACTTATCATGATAGACCCCATCGGTATCTTCATCGAGCAGTTCAAAAGAGGCTTCTTCAAAGAACCATCCGACCAGTTCGTCATAGGGTGATTCAACATCTTTTCGCTCTAATTTATCAATTCTTGAAAAATACATGGGGAAAAGGGTTTTTACCGATTCATCGATCAGCGTCTCCGCCACAAAGGCGGCCCCTTCTTGTTCGCCCTCATAGACGAGCTCTATCTTTCCTGTGATAGAGGGAACCATGCCCATGAAATCGCTGAGCCTCAATATGGTTTTCTTTTCGCCTGTTAACAACGCCCTGCGTTCGGCCGTACTCAATAGGTTCTCATAACCGGTAATGCTCATTCGTGCACTGACCCCACTTTTCACATCTACATATTCGCTTTTTCGGGCCTCGAAGCCGATTTGTTCCAACAGTTCAAAGGCCAAATCGGGCACATATACCGTTTCATGTTGCATCTGGCCTGCCCTTGCCTCTTGTATGGTGATCTTTTTGGCAATTTCTATGGATGCTGGATAATGGGTCAAAATTTGGGAACCGATGCGGTCTTTCAACGGGGT
>JANQOD010000062.1 GCA_028289745.1 Allomuricauda sp.
CACCAAGATTTATCTGAAACGCGAAGACCTTTGCCATACAGGTGCGCATAAGGTCAACAATACCATCGGACAGATCTTGATGGCCAAAAAATTGGGCAAGAGCCGTATCATAGCCGAAACGGGTGCTGGGCAACACGGAGTGGCCACCGCTACCGTCTGCGCCTTAATGGGCATTGAATGCGTGGTATATATGGGCGAGATCGATATTGCCAGGCAGGCACCCAACGTGGCCCGAATGAAAATGTTGGGCGCCGAGGTACGACCCGCCAAATCAGGAAGTCGTACGTTGAAAGATGCCACTAATGAGGCCATTCGTGATTGGATCAACAATCCCGTGAACACCCATTACATCATAGGTTCTGTGGTCGGGCCACACCCCTACCCAGATATGGTGGCTCGTTTTCAATCGGTGATTTCAGAAGAAATAAAGTGGCAGTTGAAAGAGAAGGAGGGGCGTGAAAATCCCGATTATGTAGTAGCCTGTGTAGGGGGTGGCAGTAACGCCGCTGGGGCCTACTTTCATTATCTCGACAATGAAGCAGTGGGCATCATTGCCGTTGAAGCGGCGGGAAAAGGCATCCATTCAGGCGAAAGTGCCGCTACCTCTGCTTTGGGCAAGATAGGTATCATTCATGGCAGCAAAACCTTGTTGATGCAGACCGATGACGGACAAATTACCGAGCCTTACTCCATCTCCGCCGGTTTAGATTACCCGGGCGTAGGGCCCATGCATGCACATTTGTATACCTCGGGCCGTGCGGCGTTCATTTCCATCACCGACGATGAGGCTATGCAGGCGGGGCTTGAAATGACCAAGTTGGAAGGTATAATTCCCGCCATTGAGACCAGCCACGCCTTTGCCATTTTTGACCATAAAAAATTTGAAAAAGATGATGTGGTGGTGATTAACCTTTCGGGGCGCGGCGATAAAGATTTACAGACGTATATTGATTATTTCAAATTATGATATTTTATCATTTCGGCCTTTCGCGGAAATGACCAAAACATACATTAATGAACAGAATAAAAACGAAACTCCAAGAAGCTGGTAAGCTGTTGTCCATCTACTTCACGGCAGGTTACCCTAAATTGGAAGATACCGTGCCCATCATTCAAGAACTGGAGAAAAGCGGTGTCGATATGATTGAGGTCGGGCTGCCATTCAGCGATCCCTTGGCCGATGGCCCTACCATTCAAGAAAGTTCGACAGCGGCCCTGAAAAATGGCATGACCACTGAAATCTTGTTCGAACAGCTCACGGACATTCGTAAGACGGTTACCATACCTTTGATCATCATGGGGTATTTTAACCCTGTGTTACAGTACGGGGTGGAGGCCTTTTGTAAGAAATGTGCCGAAATAGGCGTTGATGGGCTCATTCTTCCCGACCTTCCATTTGATGTCTATCAAGAAGAGTATGAGCACATTTTCAAGAAACATGGGTTGATCAATGTGTTTCTCATCACTCCACAAACAAGTGATGAACGTATCAAAAAAATTGATGCCGCGTCTGATGGCTTTATCTACATGGTCAGCTCTGCCAGCACCACAGGGGCCCAAGAGGGTTTCGGTGAAGAACAAAAAGCATATTTTGAACGAATTGCTTCATCAAAGCTTGCAAACCCCCAAATCGTCGGCTTTGGTATCAGCAATACGAAAACCTTTCTAACTGCCACCGAAAAGACCAAAGGAGCCATTATCGGTTCTGCCTTTATCAAACATTTGACCAAAAATGGAGTGAAAAAAATTGGGGATTTTATTAGCAGAATTCGCTAAATTCGATTTCTGTCAAGCTATACACTAGAATGAAAAAATTTGCCTTATTTGTCTTTTGTCTCATACTATTTTCTGGTTATTCGCAAGATTCCACTGCCTTGAAATCTCAAGTGGCCCAAGCCATTCAAGATTTACGTGAGTTTATTGCCATACCCAATGATGCATTGAACCCTGATGATATAGACGACAACATCTTCTGGCTTAAGAAACAGTTTGAGCAAAGGGGGTTCAACACTGCGGTTTTAGATACTGAAAACCTACCGCTCTTCTTCGCCTCTCTACCGATGGATGATACAAAGACCACGGTTTTGATCTATATGCACTTCGATGGGCAATCGGTAGAACCCAGTAAATGGCAACAACCGAATCCGTATCAG
>JANQOD010000186.1 GCA_028289745.1 Allomuricauda sp.
GGAATTTCCCCTTTGGGCACGGTCATGATATCATCGTTCAAAATCACGAAATCTGCAAATTTGCCCACTTCAATGCTTCCTTTTTCATTCTCCTCAAAATTGGAATACGCGGCCCAAATGGTCATGCCCTTCAGGGTCTCCTCACGAGATAAGGCGTCTTTCATCTGAAATCCACCCTTGGGATAATGCTCCAGATCTTTTCTCGCCACTGCGGCATAAAAGGTTAAAAATGGACTCACGTGCTCTACCGGAAAATCAGTACCAAGGGCAACTGTTCCCGCTTTGTCCAATAAGGTTTTGAAGGCATAGGCGCCTTTTATCCTTTCTGGCCCCAATCGGTCTTCGGCCCAGTACATGTCGCTGGTCGCATGTGTAGGCTGTACAGAGGGAATGATCCCTCTTTCGAAATAATCAAAGTCTTCAAGTGAAATGACTTGTGCATGTTCAATCTTCCAACGACGGTCATCCTTACCCTGCAAAGCTTTCTGATAGGCTTTCAAAATGACAATATTGGCAGAATCGCCTATGGCGTGCGTGTTCATTTGGTAGGTAGAAGCAGCAATACGTTTCGCAAGTTCCCCAATTTTTTCTACCGGTGTGACCATGGCCCCAAAATGACCTGGTTTATCGCTATAAGGTGCACGCAATGCTGCGCCACGAGAACCCAACGCCCCATCAGCGTACACTTTTACAGACCGCACATTGAGTTTATCGGTTTTGACGATACCTTTGTTCAAGAAGTGGTCGAGGTTTTCTTCTGTGTTGCTCACCATGGCATAGATACGCATTTTCAATTCACCGATTTGTTGTAGGCTATCGATCAATTCAATCGTAGAACGGTTCAGCCCCGCATCGTTAACGGTGGTCAAGCCATAATCAAAACAGATACGCTCTGCATCCTTTAATGCCCTGATACTGGTATTCACATCGGGTTTTGGCATTACGGCATCGACCAAAGCCATTGGGGCGTCAATCAAAACACCCGTTGCGTGGCCACTGCTATCCCTTACGATCTCACCTCCCTCAACCCTGGTTTCATTGGTAATCCCGGCCATATCAAGAGCCTTTTGGTTGACCAAATAGGCATGGCCATCCACTCTTTCGAGCACCACCGGGGTATTTGCAAATAGTTTGTTGAGCTGTAGGCTGGTGGGGAATTCCTTGACCTCCCAATCGTTTTGGTCCCATCCACGACCACTGATAACTTCTGTATCAGGGTTCTCTTCGTGAAAATCAAGTATTCTTTGTATGACCTCATCAAAGCTTTTGGTGCCTATCAAATCAACCTCCTGTTGGTTAAGGCCAAGGCCATAAAAGTGACAATGTGCATCGATCAAACCAGGTATAATGGTCTGGCCATTGGCATCCAACACATTTCTCGAAGTATATTTTTTTACGATGGCGTCATTTGATCCGACCGCCACAAATGTACCTTCGTTCACGGCAAAAGCCGTAGCTTTCGAAAAAGTGCTGTCAACCGTATAAACATTGGCATTGTGCACTATAAGTTCGACAGGTTCACGGGTGCTGCAAGACAACACGGCAAAAACAAGCAAAAGGGAAACAAGAATTCGCATATCAACACTAATTTCCAATAAAAATAGACTTTTGAACGGTTTACAGAAGAAAAGTCGGTGAGAAATAAAAATGTGTTAAGAATAGGTCTTCACCAGATCATGGATCAACTCGACCGATAAAGGTTTGTGGCAAAATGTCCTTACTTCTTCATACTGCTGTATCAACACCTCATCTTTTAAGTTCAACGCCATGGTCAACATAATCACAATGGTATGTTGCCTATGCCCTTTTTCGATTTTAACATATTCATCCATAAACTCCCAACCCGACATTTTAGGCATGTTGATATCCAGTAATATAATTTCTGGAAAATGGATTTCTCGCGCTATACAATCATTGAGGAAATTCAGTGCTGTCTGTCCGTCTTGACAAATCTCAAGCTTTTTGCAACAATCTGCTTTTTTGAAAAGGATGGAATTCACATAGTTAGTGACCTCATCATCATCGATCAACAAAATGGATTTGAGTTTGCCCAAGGGTTTTCAAGGTAGTTTGAGTAGTTACTTTTTTCGATACCACGAAAGTATGAATATGTCACAAAATGAAAAATTCAACTGAAATCAATAATCATCTTCAAATTCGGTCATCACAAACTCGACCCTTCTGTTCTTCTCTCTGCTCTTATCTGTAACATCTTTAGTAGCGGGCAGGTCTTCGCCGTGACCCTCCCAAGAAATGCGGTTCTTGTCGAGACCCAGTTCTTGCAGATACTTGGCTACGGTCCACGCCCTACGTGAAGAAAGGTATTTGTTGTAAGGGTCGGTGCCCAAATCATCGGTATGGCCATTGATGGTCAATTTAAGTTTGGGATGCTTCCTCAAGTGGCTGTAAATTTTTCTGATATCTTTTTTTCCTTCATCGGTCAAGTTAAATTCATCAAACTCGAATAACAGTTGGTTCAACACAAATGGTCTGTCAAGTTCGTACTGCGCATCTCTTAGATAGGTGACCGAGACCTCATCTATGAAGTAATATGACATCTCGACCGGTTTGTTCTCTTCTACTTCAAGTCGAATCTTTCGTGAGGTTTTATTATTCTTGAAATTACCGATGATCAAATACTTTTCATGGCCTTTGGCAACAAACTCACTGGCCACTTCGGCCCAGTTTTCATTATCAAACAACACATCATTTGTCTCAAGTTTGACATAGGAGTATTTTTCTATGTTAAATCTTTCCATCCGCCGTGGTGATAAGTTCTGGTTGATCTCGGCTTTAAAAAAACTGGACACGAACAACACCGACATTTCTTGCATGGCCACCACAGATTCTTCGGCCAAGCTTACCTGCATTGAAATACGATATAACTTTCCTTTTTCTAAAGGCTCTTTGAGTTCAAACTGTAGATATTCCCGATACTCGTTCGGTGCATAGAAATGTAGGCCTGAATAGGCATCACCTTCAAATGCTTTTTGTGCACCTTTGAAATTCTTTGGCACACCCATCTCCGGTGAACCACATTTGTTAAAATAGTCGGTGGTACCCTTGGTCGGGGTCGTGATACCCTTAGCATCTTTGGAAAGATTGCTCATCTCTTGCGGGCAAGAAATGTATTGCTCGAATCCACCGTTGATGATCAAATTTTGTGCATGGACACAAAAAGTCTGGATAAAAAATAAAATGACCGAAAAAATCCGAATCTCCCGAACCATCATGTTTAGATACGACACTAAACACCCGTGTTCTAAAAGTGCTTTTTGTAGTCAGTTATTATTCAGAACAACAAATTTTTATTGAGTTTATTGCCCAAAAGCCATTTTTTGTTGTGAACGTGTCGGTCAATCATGCCCGTTTTTGAACTCAAACTCGGCCCTACGGTTCTTTTGACGGCCTTCTTCGGTCGCATTATCGGCAATGGGCCTGCTACAACCAAATCCTTTTGAAAGTACCCGGGTCTTTGATAGGCCAAGATCCAATAAATAAGAGACTATTGATTCGGCCCTGCTCTCTGAAAGTCTTTTATTGTATGCTGCACCCCCGCTATTATCGGTATGGGCGTGGATTTCAATCTCGAAATCCGGATTTTTGTTCAAATAGCCAAAAATTTGGTCAAGCTCATTTTTTGCCTTGGTGTTCAATTGAAAACTATCAAATTCAAAATGTATGTTTTTAAAGGCATACGTTGAATCAATATCAAAAACTTGTCGTTCCATTTCATTCTTGTTTGATGAAACGGCCACCATATCGATATAATAGTAGGCGCCTTTTTTTGCTTCGCGCCGCTTCGTCTTGATCCTACGGGTCGCGGCATTGTTGCGAAGATTACCCAAAATCAAATACCGTTCAAACCCCTTGGCGATAAATTGTGCATTGACCTCTAACCAATCGGTCTTATTACGGTGAAACTCAGGATGATTGATTTCAAAGGAATGCATTTTGTTATTCTTCATTTGGTAGAGCCGTCCCTTTGATAGGTTTTTCTTAGTTGCAATGTCAATGGGAAGGTAAGAGAACAGCACTCCAAAATCTTTAACGGCAAAATCAGAACCTTCGGCCAAGCTGATATGAAATCTCAAATGATAGGTCTTGTCTTTTCTGAGGGGACGAGATAGCTCTACTTGTACATATTCACGATAATCGGCCGGTGCAAAAAAATACAGCCCCGCATAGGCATTGCCGAACTTAGGATGCTGTATGCCGTTGAAATTTTCTGGGGCCCCCATAACTTTGCTGCAACTGTTGAAGTAATCGGTGGTGCCCATTGTCGGTGTACCCCAATGGTGAACATGCTCATTGAACGTGCCCAAGGCATTTGGACATTCAATAAAATCTTCAAAACTGGGATTTTTGACCAGATTCTGGGAAAATACACTGGCAATAAAAATAGACAACAACGGAAATGTCCAAATTTTCATCGTTTTTTCAAGGCTATGATTGCCAACCCTAAAGTAAGGGATAGCACCTAAAGTACCTGATTAATAAGGAAAATGGCGCAAATTTTCGTTAAAAGTCGAATTTATAAGATGCCCCGGCCAATACCTGAAAGCCCTGCACCCTAAAATTTGCCCAGCGCTGATAGTTGTTGTTGGCAATGTTTGAAGCCTTTGCAAAAATCGAAAGCTGTTCATTAAAACGGTAGCCCAAATGGGCATTGGCATCAAAAAAAGAATCCAAGGTCACGATGGTCGAAGGAAATTCTGAGGGTGCCACATTCTCGACTGCCTGTGCCACCAAATCTTCACGTTCACCGACAAAGAACAGGTTTGCCCCCAAAAACCACTGGTCGGTAATCTGATAATCCATAAAAAGAGAACCCTTTAAATTGGGCAGGTTCCAGGCAGGGTTGTCGGTCTCGGTATCATAATCGTACACTTCGGCGTTTATGCCAAGTGAGAAGTTTCGGTTCACATCAATGTTCAGTTCGCCAAAAACGCCAAGCGTTTTGATGTCGTCATAAAACACTTGAAAAGAATTTCCGTAGAAGTAGCCTTTTTCATCATCTCTGAACTGGTTTTCGGGATTCAACAAAAACAATGGTTTCCTGTTTTCAGCGGTGTACGAACCTTTGATATTGTACCCTACATTTGAAAAGAGCTGCCCTTTTAGTCCCAAATACCCCTGATATTGGCGATCGGTGGGCTGAATGATCAATGTAGGGGATACAAATGGATTTTCTTCTACCAAATCGCGATAGGAGTTTTGGTGCAGTTCACCCTCGATTCCACCGTATGCAATCACCGTTTCATCGACCAGACGATATGAAGCGGTCACCGCCGGGTAAATATAAAAATTACCTTGGCTGTTCTCAATATCGGTTCCGTAGACCAGGTTCGCGCCCAAATTTAGGGTCAGGTCATCACGCAACACCAATAGACTTGGGTTCACGCCCACCTGAAAGTGGCCATAATCAATGCCCGCCGTATTTGCGGTGTTGTTGAGATCGCTATTGGCAAAGCTTCCGCCCACATAATCAAGTTTGGTGTTTATGGTGACCAGCTCTTCGGTAATCGGGAGCTCAATGGTCGGTTCGACCACTATACGGTTCTCACCCGAGTCAACTGCATCCCAAAAACGTCTGAGCAAAATGTTTCCGCTCTTAAAAAAGGAATCTTCCAAATTCAAATGCGCTTTGGCCTCAGCGTTGAAATAATTTTGCCGCTCATCGATCGAGGCGACCGTGGCATCGTCAAACTCCCCATTTTCAATTCCGTACCAATTGTACAATTGATGGTGCAGCCCAAGGCTCGCACCCCAATCAAGATCTCTATCTTTCTTGGTATACGAGGCGTCTAGTTTGGTATTGTAAAAATCAGCATCCAAAGGGGTACTTTCGATATCGCCCCTTGAAGAAAAATGACTCAACCCAAAATCAAGCAGGTTTTCACCCCGATTAAACTCCCTACTGGTATAAAAATCGACCAATGCGTTGTTGTAATTGCCCAATCCTATGGAAGCATATGAATTATAAAGGGTCGGAGGCGGTGTCTTTTTGACTTTTGATGCCTTCGCCTTGGCCGGTGTGAAGGTCGAAGCGACCGGAACCGAAAAAATACTATAGGTAATCGGTTTTTTCTGTAAGACGATCGAATCGCCGATCGTAGGGCTCGATTTAATTTTAAAGGCATCCGAAACGGTGGGGGAATATGGTTTTACAACGGTAACCGTTTCGGTGCCTATATCATTGGTGTCTTGGGCCTGAACCCACCCCAATAGGCTCAAAAAGATAAATGATATTGATATGATGTGCTTTCGCATGTAT
>JANQOD010000198.1 GCA_028289745.1 Allomuricauda sp.
ATGCGATTACTCTTCTTATTTCTTTTGGTTCCCATATTGGTGACGGGCCAAGAAGCATACGATAAAAAAGAATCTCTTTTTGTGGTGTTCTATACCGTAGGAGAGAATTGGGATACAGAAAAATCTCCTAATGAACAACCCTATTTCAAAGAACACTCCACTTTTCTAAAAAAGCTTCGCAACGATACCATCATCACCTTGGGCGCTCGATATGCCGATACGGGCATGGTCGTGTTAAGGGCACCAAATATTGAATCCGCCAAAAAACTTGTCAATTCTGACATTGCCGTGCAGCACCAGCTATTTAATACTGAAGTACATGCCTTTGCCCCGTTCTACAAAGGTTGCATCGAATAATATATCACCAATGAAACCCTGTCTCAGTGTTTTGTTCCTATTTTTGACCCTCAATGTTCAAGCGCAAGAAATGAGTCTGCCTTATCACCAAATTCCTGACTATCCTTCCGAATATACTTCTGGAAACATTGTTTCGCGGTTGGTCGATGGTCTCGGTTTTCGCTATTATTGGGCGACTGATGGTTTGACGCCATCAGACCTTGACTATAAACCCTCTGAAGAAGCGCGTACGGTTATGGAGACCCTGCAGCACATCTATGGCATGTCAGAAACCATTTTGAACGCCCCCAGTGCCACGCCCAATGTGCAGGCCAAAGATTTTGGCCATTATTCATTTGATGAGCTTCGCAAAATGACCTTAGAAAATTTACAGGCTGCAAGCAACCTTTATTCAGCTATGCAAGACGATGATTTTGAGACCTCGAAGGTCATCTTTCAACGCGGTGACAAAAAACACGATTTCCCCTTTTGGAACATGCTCAACGGCATGCTCTCAGACTGTATCTACCATACAGGGCAAATCGTGTTGATGCGTAGGGCAAATGGTAATCCGCAGAATCCGAATGTCAGTGTCTTTTTGGGTAAAAGAAGGGAATGATCACCACCTTTTTAGACCCAACAGTTTTTCACCCAATTCTGAAAGCTGGGCCGTTTCATGTTTATCACGTTCCCAATTTCGAGGGTCACCGGGAAAAGCATAGCCCTCAGGGGCCACTCTATTTTTCCATGAATGGATGCGCCAGTCGCGAATTGCCCCATTGTCTTCTTCAGCCGGCATCATAGAGATATACTGGGCGATACGTACCTTATCTTTTGATTTATTGGGGCGGATGCCGTGTGGTTGAAGACTATTGAAAATGAGCAGATCACCGGCTTCCATGGATACTTTGACAATTTTATCCTCCAAACCAGAAACATCGGGCTGAAAATGGTCGCGGTCTTCTGGCTGGGTTAGCTTCCAGGTATCATAATTTCTGAATAACCACGGTATACATTGAAATCCGCCCATCGTTGTGTCAAGCTGATCGGCCAATGCCAACACCCCTTGAACATTCTGGGGTTTGGTTTCTGGGTCATAATCCCAATGGATAAACCCTTTTTGTTCAAATCCAGGTCGATTTGGAAAGTTTAGATTGGCCCTGTCAATGGTCACCCACAATTTTTCTGTTCCCCAGATATCTACAAAAGCATCATATACCTTTTGGGTTTGACGATTGTTCCACAGCAATTGGTGGTTATAGACTTCTACCATGCCCGTGCCGATCAATTCTTTCATCTGCATCTCGGCACGAGGCGCCATGTACCAAGTCTCTGGATCATCAGGGTTTTTCTCTTCAAACTTCCACAAAAAATCTGCAGTGGCTTTTGCCTGTTCTTTCGGTACGGCATTTTTGATGATGACATAGCCGTTTTCGATCCAGAAGTTCCAATCGTCTTCAGACAGTACACGCAACGGTTCTTCTCTTGAACGGTCATTCAGTTTTTGTTTGCTGCTGGTCGCTGTTGAAGGATTGCCCGGAATCTCTTCATGGGCTTTATTGCCCATTTCTACTTTTTCTTCTGAATTCATAACCAGAAAGTTACGAAATTGATTCGGAATTAAAAGTCCCCGATACCCACAGGGCCTATCTGATCATGTCAGGTTCTGGGCCAATGACACCCATGACGTAAAACGTAATTCATTGGAACAAAAAAACCGCCCCGATACGCCGATAATCATCGGAATGCCTCGGGGCGATTTCTAACTAAATAACCAACCAAAAAACTTATTTAAATGGTCGATGACCATTACATATCCTTACATTTTACGCTTTCGAATTACGTTCATCTTTTTATTGTCCGTTCTCGTACGCTTTTTGCCCATCTTATTTTCGTTCGATTTCAAATACTGCGTAAATCCTCTGCCCCGAAACTCATAGACCGTTTCACTTGCCACGTGATAAAGCTCGATCGTACTATCATCAATAACGTACAGCTCAAAATAATCATTGCCCAAAAAGTCATAATCGAGTGTTAAAGTTTTGAGCGTTTCATCATCGGTATTGTAAATCTGGTAGTCGCCTTCATAATCCCAAACCAAGTTGGGGATAGGTGTGCCCATGGCATCGACCGATGATTGAAAATATCCGCCATTGTCAGGAAAGAATCGCAAGTAATTCTCATTGTCAAATTCGTTGACGGCACCTACCTCACTGGTAAAGATCTTCTCCCAGGCCCTGTATTCTTGCAAGAAATAATCGAGATTGTCATAGAAAACAAGGTCGTAATCAAAATTATGGCGCTGGTAACCCCTCAAAAAGTAAGAAGTATCGCTTCTTGGGTCATAGAGTTCCAACGTATTTGCGTTTATGGCAAAGACATCGAGCAACCACAGACCATCGATGTCATGGTCGATCTCTACAGTGCCCGGTAAAGTGGCATAAGAGCCGACATCGATACCGAGACCATTGCCGGTTTTGCCAATGCCCACGATATTGTTGTTGGCCAACAGTATTCCATTGTCAAAAGATACCGTGAAGGCCCTTTGTAAAAAAGGTACTTCCCCATTTCCGGTAGTGGCATTGATATCGACATACCACAAATCATATGATTGCAGCACTTGATCGGTATTGATGGCCGAATCGACAATGAAGTCATCATCCAATAGCACCTCTGTATAACATGAACTGGCCAATAGGCCGATGCCCAATAATGCGAATAGTAGTTTTTTTGTGCCCATATCATTTGGTTTCATGGTTCATCTACAAAATACCAAGCACCATGCCAAAATCACAACATACTGATAATCAATATTTAATATGGGGTATTTTGGATTTGGCTACTTTTAGACTTTATTTGACCTATGTCAAGACCTATAAAGATCGCCGTTTTGGGGGGTGGAAGTTGGGGCACGGCCATCGTCAAGATGCTCACCGAAAATCTGGACACCGTTCATTGGTACATGCGCAACCCAGATGCTATAGCGCATATTAAAAAAGAGGGGCACAACCCCAATTATTTAAGTTCGGTTGAACTGCATACCGAATATTTGAACCTGACCGATGATATCAACCAAGCGGTCGGCGATTCTGAATTGCTCATTTTTGCAATTCCTTCCGCTTTTTTGGATGCTGAACTTCACAAACTCACCGTGCCCATAAATGATAAGATCATTTTTTCGGCCATAAAGGGCATTGTGCCCGAATCAGGATTGATCGTAGGTGAGCATTTTCATGAAAAATATAATATCCCCTACGAAAATATCGGGGTCATTACGGGGCCATGCCATGCCGAAGAGGTGGCTTTAGAGCGATTGTCATATCTCACCATTGCCTGCAATGATAGAGACAAGGCAGAACTTTTGGCCGAACACCTCAACAGTCACTACATCAAGACCAAAATTTCTGATGACATCATCGGAACCGAGTACGCCGCCATGCTAAAGAACATCTACGCCATTGCCGCTGGTATAGCACATGGCTTGGGGTATGGCGACAATTTTCAAAGTGTATTGATGAGCAATGCCATTCGTGAGATGAAACGTTTTACCAAGCGCATTCACAATATCGACAGAAACATCAACCACTCGGCCTATTTGGGCGATCTGTTGGTCACGGGTTATTCGACCTTTAGCCGTAATCGTATGTTCGGCAATATGATCGGAAAGGGCTATAGGGTAAAAAGCGCTATAATGGAAATGAACATGGTGGCTGAGGGCTATTATGCGGTCAAGAGCGCACATAAAATCAAATCGAGGCTCGAAAAGAAGGTCAGTACCCCGATCATTGATGCCGTGTACGGTATTCTCTATGAAGGAAAGAACGCCCGAAAAACCATAAAGGAGCTGACCGAAAAATTAGACTAATTTACTGGTTTCATAACCTTTAGTGAAACCCAAACCTGAAGAAATGAAAAAATCAACCACTCTTTTCCTTACGTTCTTCCTAATCGGATTTCTCAACTCCGTTTTTTGCCAGGAATTACAATTATCCGACCCAGAATCTGTAGGGGTTTCGTCTGTACGGCTTTCATTTCTCACCAAAACCATGAATGCTTATGTGCAAGCGGGCAAACTACCGGGAGGGGTTGTTCTATTGGCCAGAAAAGGTAAAGTGTATTATTATGAAGCCTTTGGTTCTAGCGATTTGGAAAACAGACAACCCATGGCCAAGGACGCCATTTTTAGGATTGCCTCACAGACCAAAGCCTTGGTAAGCGTGGGCACCATGATGCTCCAAGAAGAGGGCAAACTAAACATTCACGACCCTATCTCCAAGTACATTCCAGTGTTTAAGGAAACCACTGTTGCCGTGCCATCGGATGGCAGGAATTTTACTATTGAAAAGGCAAAGCGGGAAATTACCATTCGGGATTTATTGACCCATACGGCCGGCATAGGATATGGTTACGGTCTTGCCCAGGAAAAGTGGAAGGAGGCCGAAGTTCAAGGATGGTATTTTGCCGATAGGGAAGAGCCAATTTTAAAGACCATTGAACAAATGGCTTCACTGCCCATGGATGCCCACCCTGGCGAAAAGTTCGTCTACGGGTACAATACCGATATTCTTGGGGCTTTGATTGAAATAGTCTCTGGGCAATCTTTAGATACATTTTTCAAAGAGCGCATTTTGAATCCGTTAGGAATGAACGACAGTCATTTCTATTTACCCAATGAAAAAAGTAATCGGTTGGCCACTGTATATTCATACAAAGAAGATAAACTTGAAAAAGCCCCGAAACCTGGCCATATGGTCGGCCAAGGCATGTATGTTTCTGGACCCAGAAAGAGTTTTTCGGGCGGTGCTGGTTTATTGAGCACTGCAATGGACTATGCTAAATTCTTACAGATGATGCTCAATAAAGGTGAATTTGATGGTAAGCGGCTTGTTTCTAGAAAAACAGTAGAACTGATGACCGTCAACCACCTGGGGAACATAGCATATCCTTGGGACAGTGGTGTCGGGTTTGGCTTAGGGTTTGCCACCGTTGAAGATTTGGGCAAAAGAGGCCGTATGGGATCTAAGGGTGAATTTGGTTGGGGCGGCGCCTACCATTCCGTATATTGGGTTGACCCAAAAGAAGAATTGGTAGTCGTCTATTTTACTCAGGTCATTCCAGCTGATGGTCTTGACGACCATGAGAAACTCAGAAATCTGGTGTACCAAGCTTTGGAGGACTAAACCGCTCGCTCCAATGAAAAATCTGAATGCATTTTGAGCTCTTCTTCCA
>JANQOD010000211.1 GCA_028289745.1 Allomuricauda sp.
AAAACCCACCCAAAGTCATATTTACCACTGCATATACCGAATATGCGGTCGAAAGTTTCGAATATGATGTAGTCGATTATTTGGTGAAGCCCATTTCAATGGAGCGGTTTCTACAGGCCTGCAATAAGGCTTACAGAGTAATTCTTGGCGATCAAAAAAAAGTTGCCGAAACAAAACCTATACACGAAGATGATTTTCTTTTTGTTCGTATCGATAAAGAATTGGTGAAAATAAAGTTTGATGATATCCTGTTCGTGGAAGGCATGCAGAATTATGTCAAAATTTTTACCAAAGAGCAAACCTATATTGCCCATTTACCTCTCAAGAATGTAATGGAATCCCTTCCCAAAGAATCGTTTTTTCAGGTTCACAAGTCTTTTATAACGTCACTTGACAAAGTTGAGGTTATAAGTGGCAACCAATTGATCATCAAAAACCATAAAATACCCATTGGGCGCACCAAGAAAGAAGCGGTATTGGCATTATTGACAAAAAACAGATTGCTCAAAAAGTGATGTTGACCAAGATATCTGTGAAATGAGCTTATACCAAGTCATTTTCTACCAAATACTCCGCAATCTGTACCGCATTGGTAGCGGCACCCTTGCGTAGGTTGTCAGAGACGATCCACATGTTCAAGGTGTTGCGCTGGGTTTCATCCCTGCGGATACGGCCCACAAACACCTCATCTTTGTTATGGGCAAAAATGGGCATGGGGTAGGTGTTCGTATCAGGATTGTCTTGTACGGTCACCCCTTGGGTTTCATTGAGTAGCTTTCGTACATCCGATAAATCAAAATCATTGTAAAATTCGACATTTACCGATTCTGAATGCCCGCCCGCCGTGGGGATCCGAACCGCTGTTGCCGAAACCGAGAACGTACGGTCGTCCAATATTTTTTGCGGCTCACGGGCAAGCTTCATCTCTTCTTTGGTATAACCGTTTTCTAAAAACACATCACAGTGGGGCAGGGCATTTCTGTTGATAGGGTACGGATAGGCCATTTCACCCTGTACACCGGCCATTTCATTTTCTAACTGCCGCACCGCTTTTATGCCCGTACCGGAAACCGATTGGTAAGTCGAGACGACCACCCGTTTCATTTTATATTTCTTGTGCAAGGGGTTCAGGGCCATGACCATTTGAATGGTCGAACAGTTGGGGTTGGCAATGATTTTATCTTCATTGGTGAGCACATGTGCATTGATTTCGGGCACCACCAATTTTTTGGTGGGGTCCATGCGCCATGCAGATGAATTATCGACCACCGTTGTACCGGCTTCGGCGAACTTTGGCGCCCATGCCAAAGAGGTATCGCCTCCCGCAGAGAGGATGGCGATATCGGGTTTGGCAGCAACGGCGGTTTCCAGACCAATGACACTGTATTCTTTGTTTTTAAAGGTTAGTTTCTTTCCAACAGATCGCCCAGAGGCGACCAATAACAACTCGGTTATCGGAAAATTTCGTTCGGCCAACACCTTTAGCATCACTTCACCTACCATGCCTGTCGCTCCTACAACTGCTA
>JANQOD010000214.1 GCA_028289745.1 Allomuricauda sp.
AGGTGACCCTTACGGTATGGTCTGACAACCTTGAGACACAGAAATGGGTCGATAAGGTAGAGATCATCGATTATGAATTTATCTCAAATGCCTCGGCAAGTTTTACCGTCAATATCGTATTGCATGAAACTGACCAATAAAAACAAATACCTGCTAGTTGGCGTTGTTGCCTTGTCACTGTTGAGCTATCGATTGGCGATCCATAATACCTTGGCGGTAAGGGAAGAGTTCTACAACAACTTGGAAAAAAAGGAATCGATAGCGAACCTGCCAGGGCAACTTTCTATGTTGGGCCAAAAAGAAAAGACATTGGATGCACAACTGCTTGCATTGAACGTGGGCAATTCGTCCCTGCAAAACAATCTGCTCAAGTTTTTGAACCAAGAAGCTTCCAAGAACAGGGTAAAGATCATCGATTTCAACTCACCCCATGTAGTAGAGGCGGAGAAGGGCACCATCGAGACCCATATCATTCATCTTGAAGGGGGGTATACAGACATCCTCAAGACCTTAAATGCTCTGGAGAACAAGGGAAGCTACGGTGCCATCAGCCATTTGGCGTTCGAGAAGAAGAAAAACCATCGTAGCAAGCGCACTTATCTACAGGCTGAGGTTTTTCTACAGCAAAAACGGTGAACCCTACTCCACAAATTCCAACTTACTGAACCCTATTCAAGCATTGATGACCGTCAACGATTTTTGACAGAATACGGGCAACAACCTCCCAAATCAAGGGGTTTTCTGGAACTCATAACCTCCGCTTTCTAGCATTGCGGGGAAGCGATCCAGTGCCCGCTACAAAGAAAGCCGGCAACAGACGTTGTTCAGATTTTATGTTTACCCTTGCACAACCAAACTTCATTTAGTGTCATTTAAATCGATTCAAGGTAACTTTTAAAAAGCGTAGCCATAAAGTACTGTTAGTGACAATGATCAAGGTCAGAAATAAAAGGTTGCCAAACCGGTAGTCCCACTACTTCAATTTTTCCTTGGTAATGTTTAAAAAGAAATGAATTACCTGAGATGAATAAACCAATAAATTCAAGTATTATTGATTAGGCTGGCCAATCAAAAGTTTTCTCTGCATGAAAACTTCATTCGTGGTATATTAAAATGTATCTTTCTGGCAACGATTTCAGTTTTGAGCTGAGTTGCCTATTTCTGACTGAATTAAATGGAAGATTGTTTAAAATCGGATTTGAGGTCGAGAATTGAATTATTGTTAGGAGAATTCAATCCGGAAAACCATATAATTCAAAGACCACGATTTGAATTGATCGATTCTTTTGAAAAAGATAATGTGAGCTATCGACGAATATTGATCCCGGTAGATTCAAAAGATAAATTAACGGCCTATATTTTAAGCAATAGTGATATTGAGGGTCGTTCACCAGGTATTTTAGCACTTCACCAAACAACAGAAGTAAACAGTGTTGGCGCCAAAGAAGTGGCCGGTCTAGAGGGCAATATCAACTATCATTATGGTATCGAGCTGGCAAAGCTCGGCTTTACCGTCATTGCGCCCGATTATCCTTTCTTCGGAGATTACGATATTGAACTAAAAGATATTTATGACAACTATGGGTACGAGAGCATAACCATGAAAGGGGTGATGAACCATATATCGTGCTTGAATGTCTTGGAAAGTTTAGATGGTGTTGATCCAGAAAAAATAGGTTGCATAGGGCATTCGCTCGGAGGGACGAATACAATTTTTATAACTTTTTTTGACAAAAGAATAAAGGTCGCGGTAATAAGTGCCGGTTTTACCACCTTTAAGGCATATGCCGAAAGATCAAAATCAAAAGATCTTTCCAAATGGGCACAACCAGATAAATACATGCCGAAAACCAGTTCTGTTTTTAATAATTCTCCTGATGAAATGCCATTTGATTTTCCCGAACTATTAAAAGCACTAAGCCCTACACCATTATTTTTAAGTACCCCAATCGATGATGAAATCTTTGAACATCAAGGGGCGTTAGAATGTATTGAATTTGCAAAAAAGGCGTATCCCAACAGAAATTTGGTTCATCGATCACCAAAAACAAACCATGACTTTCCTTCAGAATTCAGAAAGGACAGTTATGAATTTTTAATAAATAAACTATCTATATAAATGGACATCCTTGAAATAACGGGCTTTGCTGTCGGTGTTGTTGGTTTTCTTTACGGAATTGTGATTAGGGCAATAGATAAAAAAGAAATGAAAAGGTTACAAGACCTAAGGGAAAAATCTCAAAAAAGTTTACAAGACAAAACAGTTGAAATTTCCATTTTACAGAAATCATTGGCCGAAAAACAACAGGAAATTGAAAAAACGCTAAAAAAGAACGAGAGAAACAAGGATATAGAGTTTTTCAAGGTCCAACCTGAAGAAACCAACGATAAGTTTTATCAATTTTTTGGCAATAAAATTCGACATGCGAACAAAAGTATTTTTCTAACGGGCAGAGGGATCACAAACTTGAATAAGGGAGCCGATTACAAAATAGCGCAGAATTATTGCGAAAATTTTAAGCATGCATTGCGCAATAAAGAATCTTTGAATGTGACCAGGGTTCAGTTCTCAGATAGGGCCGATAAAAAATGGTATGAACTATGGTACGAGGTGTGGAAAATTGCCCCAAATAGGGTGCATTTTTTTATTTTGGACTCTCCAGAAGCATTAACTGCCAATTCCCCTTGGCATGATATGGTACATGTCGCCGCAATAGATTTCAATAGTTTGGAAGATTGTGTTTCTGAGTTCATGATCCCGGTTCATAAAGACGAACCTGGGGAAGGAACCGTTGAAATGGCTGGATCAGCTCTGTTCATTGAGAAAAATACTTCACTCTCTGAAAATATTAAGAAAAGAATTTTTTTGCTGACACTCTCATCACAATGTCGAAGGATAGATTCTAAACCCAAATGGGAAGAAGAAATCAAAAAAGGCAGCTAAATAGGCTTTGCCAAACAAAATTCATGAAACAAGTAACCCAAAGGCCGCTTACGAGCATGGTGATGAAGCGATCCAGTGCCCACTACAAGGGCCCAAGCCACTAAAATCAACAGATTGTGCACCAACGATCCGCTTTTTTATGCCAAAGATTTCCTTACTTTTAAAATTGGTGACGTAAATTGTCTTATACGACAGATACCAAACCCTGACAATACACTTGTGAAATTTGAATTTTTAGGAAACAACAATGGCCAACTAGACCTCATTGATGCTTACAAACTTGCCTTTTCTTCCGCAGAATTACAAAAAGACTGCTACAAGATCATTTGAACTCGAAATGATAACTTAAACTTGTTTTACTCTTCACCATGCATTACCTCGTTAAATGGTAAATTTTTATTCTTCCTGAAATCAAAGCTGCCATAGAAGAACAGGCGCAAAGTATGATTAAGATTGTAAATATTGCCTGCAGCGAGTTGCTGATAGACCATCATATATCCGCAATCCACTTTCCAATTCTTACTCAATTTATGCTTTATGCCAATAGTCGATCTGTTCTGGTTAAAGGTGTTAAAGATTACATCTTTACCAAAATTTAGGTGTGTTTCATTGGCCAATATAAATTCTGTGGGGCCACCCTGTTTGAAGGGAAATCCGGCACTGACCAGAAATCGAATACGGTTAACAAAAGAATCGTCTTTCAAAGATTGGCCATCCTGCACATTATTGAAAAAGCGTTGCTCCAACCTAATCCTGAACAAAGCGTTCATCTTTTCATAACGTCTAGATATACTCAACTGCTGGTAAATTCTATTCTCGTTTTGAAAACTGTCCCAATCACCTGTCGGGGTCAACCAAAGATGTGCATAACCTGTCGCCAACCGAAGGTTAGCATTTAAGTAGTACTGGCCGCCAACGCGAAGGAAGTAGAAATTGGGATCCGCCAAAAAATTGTTTCTGCGAATATGAATATCATTCAATATGGCCCAACGATCGGCAATTCTGAATACATTGTTTGTTGAAATCCAAAATTGAGCATTTTTATTTACAACTTTTTCAGGTAACTCTTGACCGTAAGATGAATGACTTACCAAAAACAAAACCAAGGTTACACCAATAACGAAAGATTTCAACTGACTCAATTTAGAGAACAAAATTTAGTAGTGAGCAATAAAATTTTTATAATCTAACGTGAATGTCGGCAACGTACTTATCGTTGCTTACTGCTTTTCCTCAAATGGTCTGAGAATACGAAGAAGTTGCGATAAACGCTACCTGAAAGACTATGAATATGCGAAGATACTTTAAAAGCACAAACCTAAAATTATCTGATCAAGGCAAATATTAAAGACTTGTAATTATACAAACTGAAATGGAATTTTCTTAAGGGATTTTTGGGATTTTGCTTTTGTCAACCTTTGTTGTTCAAATAATCCCTTATTTGAATTGTGGCTTGCCACTTTTGTCCATGTATTTGTATTCCAACCCCAAGCCTTTTTGTCACCCCCATATGAACAATCAAGATTGGAGGTATATGAGGGAACAAAAAAGGGATGGATATTGATATCCATCCCTTGAAAAATCCTGTAAAACAGGTTGGTTCTAAAGGTACTGTACCGTTTCGGTCCAGCGAATCCGCTTGCTGTTCTTTAGGTTAAAGAGAAGAGCGGCCCTTTTCGATTCCATTGTTGATTGATTGATGATGATTGGTTTCATTTTTTGATTGATTGTGCCGTTGTCTAGCGATTATAATTTCTATACTGCGCCCATAGCGATCTTTTGCTGCCACTTAACGCTGAAAAATACTGTCCTGTTTTCGATTCAGTTGCTGTTCTGTTGATTGATGCTTTCATGATTATATATAGTTTTTGATTGATTACTGTGCAAATATGCGTTGTTTGTGTTTTCTCTGGGAATAACTCTTACTGAGTTGTTATTAATGTCTACCCAATTGTGTTTTTTACCTATCGACCTAAATTTTAGCGATTGTAATTTCTGTACTGCGCCCATAGTGATCTTTTGCTACCACTTAGCGCTGAGAAGTACTGTCCGGTTCTCGATTCGGTTGCTGTTCTGTTGATTGATGCTTTCATTATGTTATTTTTTAAAGATTGATTTAACTTGTTTACAATGGATAGACGTCACAGAATCAATTTTGTTACAGTACTATGTATAAAAAGGTACTATTTTATGGAAATTTTAAGAATTAAAAATATTCACAACAAGAAAAATTATACCTTAAAATACTGATATATAATATTTTAAATACAAAAAGCGCATTTCTAAAATTTTACGGTTTTTAGAGGGCATTAAGTCACTTTGACCATTGTTTTTAGAAAATGGCATACTAAACCAATCTTGAAAAGTATAGTTTTTAAGGAATCAGGCTCAACTCTTTCCTAGACTTTACTTTGCCTTGAATGACGATAGTTGCTATGGCGTTAGACGCCTCGATTGTTTCTAGGGGGTCATCTTCCAAGATCACCAAATTGGCAATTTTTCCTTCTTCAATGCTTCCATATAGATTTTCGAGGTGAAATGCCCTTGCATTGTCGATTGTGGCCGCTCTAAGAATGGTCTTCAAACCTATGCCGGCATCATACCAATTTTTCATTTCCAGATATCCCCCATAACCCGGAGGCACGGTATACATGTTCATTACCCCAAAATCGGTTCCGAATAATAATTTTGCCCCATTGATCGATAAATATTTTGAAACCACATTAATTCTCTTTTCCAATACGGAATAAACGGAATCCATCATTTGTGCATCGGTTTCAAACATGTTCCGAACCCGCCAATAAAACAATGGATTGGTACGCTTAATGTAGCCAGGCCTATTTTTCATGCGTTTCTCAATCCATTTTCCTTCTTCAGATTTAAGCCAATCCAAATATTTTTTAGAGTATATATTGGCCAGGATGGGGTCATAAAGAAACTCCCCTTCCAAAACCCGCTGTTCACCCATAATGGCACTAAATGTTGGTTGATAACCGATTTGCAATTCTGTAATTTCCTGTAAAAGTTGTCTGTGCCCTAAAGGAAGATCCGTCACAGTTATTCTTTTGGGGTCGGTAAACCAGTTCCACATGGCATGGGCAATGATATCTACCTTGGCGCCGAGCGCCTTTTTCTGGCCCTCAAACGAGGGTGCATGTAGAATAACCGGTATGCCATAGGCCTTGGCTTCGGAAACAACATCCCTCAAAAGCCCCTGACTTGGTTTTTCCCAGGTTACCCTTAGTCCAGAGAATTCGTCTTCGTAAAGCAATTTTGCGCAAATGGCTTGTTGTTCTTCAACAATTCTTGCCACGGCCTTTTTATGGCTATGATCTAAAAGAGCTATCGAATCAGGATAGGTTAGTTGTTGATTATAGTGGTCATGAAGAAATGGCATTTGATAACGCGAAGATTGGTCCATTTCATCCATTTCCATCATGAACCCATTCATGATCATCAATTGTTCTCCGCAAGTATAGATATCTGGGGTATGTTCAGACGCTTTCAATTTAGTGATGAGCTTTGGGTCATATGCGTTCAGATCAACTAAGGTGGTATATCCAAAATATAAAAAGTTCTTTCCCAAATTGTTAAAGTACTCCTTTCGTAATTCTGGGTTTTTTCGTTGCAGCCTATCCGTCATTCCAGCCATATTGGCAAGGTGTACGTGGCTGTCTATCAACCCAGGAATAATATACTTGCCATCCGCATTAATTGTATTATAGGAACCTTTCAGTCGGGGACGATTTTTGCCTACGGAAACTATTCGATTGGAATCTACCGAGATGAAGCCCTTGAACCGATTTAATCTGTTGGTTGAGTCAAAGGTGATTATAGTGGCATTCTCAATAAAAAGACCATTGGTCAAGTCAATTTGTTGACGGTCTGAGCATAGTGTGCCAACACCGTTAATTAAGCATAGTGCCAAAAAAAGGGGGAACTTGTAGGCTTTTGTTATCATGAAATTTAAGGTTTGGTGCAAATACCGGCCCCATCAGATAATTGGCAGGGGTAAATATGCTTGCGCCAATATTATTCCATAATCCCAAAAAAAAATAATTCATTCGGTACGGATTCATCATTCAGGAATACTGTTACCCTGTATTTCCTTGCGGTACTTTGCTGGTGAGATGCCGGTGGCTTTCTTGAACACACTGTAATAGACCGATTTCGAACTGAATCCGGCGTCCATGCCAATTCCCCAAGACGAATAGTGATTGAGTGAAGGATCTGCCAGTTTCATCTTGACCTCATCGACCCTGTACTTGTTTACAAAGTCATTAAAATGGCTATTGAACTGAGAATTTATTATGTTGGACAATGCCCTCGGACTTATGCCGATTTCTTTTGACAATGATTCTAGGTTCAGTCGATCATTCAAGTAAGGCTTGTATTGCTGAAAATATCGAAGGATTTTTTCCTTTTCCATATGATTGCCAACCGCAAGTTCTGGAATACTTCTTGACTTACCGGAAGAAATTCTTACCGTTTCAGGTATGCTCAATCGATATGTTGACAAAAAGTAAAGAATAAATGTGATGCAAATGGTGCCGAAATAATATTCTTTGGTGGTCATGGACAATCCATAAAATCCCCAATCGATTAAAATGTAGGATGCCCAGATAATGGAGTAGGCACCAAACAAAATCAGTAATGACGCAACCCACCTTCTAACCCAAGAATACTTGCCAATGTTGATAAACCGTCGTAATTGGTTCAATTCCCATATGGCAAAAAAGAAGTAGAACATCCAGAACAGAAAAACAAATAGCTCCATCCATGGTAGCCATACATTCAAACCATTAAAAAAACCGGTATCCAACCGAAGAAAATACAAGGCCAACAATGAAGCATTCATAAGAAAAAAAGGAAGCAAGTGGGCAAAAAATGACCAAGATCTTAATTCTTCTCCCCTAAAGGTTTTGGTGTAACCCCAGAATAATGGCCCAATGGCAAGTGGCATAAAAATAATGGGGATCTCATTAGATTCAAAAACATCCCTGGCAATGAACAATATACCATATATCACCAAACTTAAAAGCAAGAGACTGAACAACAGGGAGCATTGGTTGCTTTTATGGCGAAACATAAAATACACCCCAAGAAACAACCCCTGTAAGATGCCAAACCACATCAATACATGAACAATATTGAAACTTATCTCCATGGTATATGCCTACGAATGATTGAGTACGTTAAAGAAAGTACGGAAATTTTCTCTTACTATATTAAACGGTTGGGTATTGAAGTGGCAATGAACAACTTTCCCTGTTGGGGCAAAAAAGAAAAAACATGGAAGCCAAAACGTGTAACGTTTTTGGGATTTAAAGTCAAATAGCGCATTCATTTTGAAAGTTATTGATCTGGCACCTATTTTTTTGTGTCCAATGGCAATGTACGGCCCGTAGCCCCCTTGTTCAGGTACATAGCAGATGTTCAAAACAGGTTCGCCATCTGTCGCCTTACATGATCCTCGGTCATTTATAGACACTACTGTAGAAAGTACCTTTGAGGTCATGGCCCAACAAGTTCTGCAATATGCCGAAATTCATGTATGGTGTCAAGACTTTCGATAGGCGTCACTTTCAAAATGAACCAACATCCTTAAGGCCCGAAGCGTGTTAATACGACTGGGTTTACCTGCTTTTTCCATATCAAAATGGGTCTGACCAGAGTGTTTGGCCTGCATGTTCCAAGTACCATCTTTGTTTCTTTTTTTCAATAGAACATCAATGGCAGGTCGCATACGATCGTCCCATTTAGAGCCGGCATATTGAAAATAGTCGAGCGCACTTAAAATATCGTACTTCCATCGTCGGGGGTAAGAAAGTTTGAGAAACCTCTTATCAATGATATCACCCGTTCTATCAGAAAGAAACAGCTGGTGAATCAAAACAAACTCTTTTGCAGTGCCAATGGCCCTTTCGACTTCGGCCATTCGGTAAGAATATCCATTGCGTTTATATTCTGTGAATCCCTCCAATACCGAAAGCGTGCTGTGCAATGAGCTGTGCACCGCCCCAGAACGGTTCGATCTGCAATTAAAGCCCCCATCTGCCATATGTTCTTGAAGCAGATGGTCGATGACCGATTTCAATTCTGATTCATCGGCCCTAAAATAGCTGGCATAATTCAAGAACATGCCATTCACACAGACATCGCTCTTTTTTGCCTTAAGAAGAAGAATGCCCCCATCATTCGTTTTACAGGTCTTCAATATCATATCAATAGATTCTTGAATCGGCGAATTATCTGGTGAGATACAGAGGTTTCGAAGATCCAAGAGCGTATAATGGGTAGAAGACCATTTGGGGTAATAAAACTCCCTGCCCCAATGGCCATTGTATCCACGTTTTGACAAGAAATGGGCACCCCAACCTTCTTTGGCGATTCGCTTTTGTAAATCTTTGCGTTCGGTCGACAACAAATCTCGGTAGACCTGATATTGAATGGCGACATCACCTTGCAAAAGCCATTGTATGATTTCTTTGAAATTCATCGATTGTGCTGAATGGCAACATAAAAATATCATTGGGGCCATTCTGTTAAAATGACAATGGTCATTTTGAAACTTTTGGGTCAAGTTCGCAAAAAACCATCAGAATGACGTATGTCATTCCATAACTTGGGTTTATATCTTAGTTTTGGATAAATGCGTGGTCATGGTCAAGGATTTAAAACAAGAAGATTGCATTGAACTGCTGCGTGAAAACTATATAGGGCGATTGGGTTATGTAATCGGTAAAAATCCCTTTGTGGTGCCAATCACCTATTACTACCATGAAGGGAAAGGCAATGGTATCATCAGCTATTCGTTGGGGGGTCATAAAATCGATGCCATGAGAAACAACCGCTGTATATCGTTACAAATAGATGAAATCAAATCGGCCAGTCATTGGAAATCTGTTCTGGTGCATGGTGAATTTGAAGAACTGAAACAAATTGATGCCAAGAATTTACTTCGTCAATTTTCACAGGGCGTAAAGAACATCATCAATCGCAGTACCGGTGAAAACGTTCAATTCATTCATGAGTTTTCAAGCAAATTGCAGTCAAAAGGCAGCTCTCCCATCGTTTACCGCATCAACATTCTTGAAATAACAGGAAAGCAAAGAGAGGGATAAAGGGAAATGAACACCTACTTTTTCTTTGCCACGATTGTCGACCTCATCTTGTTTTTGCGATAAGCAAAGCCTCTATGAAAAGTACTGGGGCCGTATTCAGTTCACTACAAAAATGTGAGGGACACGGCTTTGTTTCCGTATCATATTTTCGTATCTTGAAAAAGGCTCGGATCGAGCCAAAGTAGTTTGATTTCTTGGTTCCTTGACCTGTGACCTGTATTGAAGCGTATCGTAAAAGCTTCATAGTGTTTTGCCCATTGGTGTTCTTTTTGATGATGGCAAATAATTGAGTTGAATCTATTAAATCCAAATGTTATGAATCCCATGTTTTTGTTCGGTATCGTTTTAGGTGTTATTCTATTGGCCGGTATTCGCATCGTTTTTGAATATAAAAGAGCCCTAAAATTCCGATTTGGAAAATATGTAAGAACACTGCAACCAGGTTTTCGATGGATCATTCCATTGGTAGAAACCATCCAAGTGGTCGATATCAGGGTCATTACCATCAACATTGTCTCACAAGAAGTAATGACCGAAGACAATGTACCCTGTAGCATTGACGGGGTGGTTTTCTTTAAGATCAACGATCCCGAAAAGGCTGTTCTAGAGGTCGAGGAATACGATTTTGCCATTACCCAGCTCTCACAGGCCGCGCTTAGGGATGTCTGCGGCAAAGTGGAACTGGACACCATTCTATCAAAACGTGAGGAAATGGGAAAGAATATCAAAAGTATCGTTGAGACAGAAACCCATCACTGGGGCATAGAGATCATCGATGTAAAGATCAAAGACATCCAACTGCCCGAAAACATGAAACGGATGATGGCCAACCAAGCAGAGGCAGAACGTTCGAGAAGAGCCCGTATCATTCTTGCCGAAGCAGAGAACCAGGCTGCTGCAAAACTTTTGGAGGCCGGTCTGCAGATCGACAAGTCACCATCGGCCATCAAGTTGCGGCTCTACCAGACCCTGTCGAACATCGCTGCCGAAAAGAATTCAACTATTTTGTTTCCGTTTCCAGAAGAGGTACTGCCCAGACCACCTAAAAAGACCGATCTGTCATAAATGGCATTGACCCCAATTTCAAGTGGGGCCATGACCCATCAAGAACCTTAAAGGATTTTTTAAAATAAGGCCTACCTGACGGCAAGACAGGGCCTAGATAGCGCATAGGGGAATTCTTCTTGAATGAAGCCCGGTCAACCTTTCCTTTTTAAGATGCTATACCTAAATTTGCAGGTGTCTAAAGAAGAAGTGAAAGGTGTCAAGATTTCTTGTCAGAACCAAAGCTTGAGCCATTTTTTCCCGCCAACATGAAGAAATCCATGAACAAAGCTGTTTACATCGCCACTACCGAGCCCAAAAGTGGCAAATCTATCGTCTCCCTTGGGCTGATGCAGGTATTATTGGGCAAGATTGCCAAAGTGGGCTATTTCAGACCCATTATCGATGATTTTGAAGATGGTAGGGAAGATAACCATATCAGTACGGTCATCAATTATTTTGAGCTTGACCTAAAACACGATGATGCCCATGCCTTTACCCGAAGCCAAGTGGTAAAAAAACTCAATAAAAACAAAGAGGATGAAGTACTCGATAAAATCATTGCAAATTATAAGGCCATTGAAGAACGATTTGATTTTGTATTGGTAGAAGGCACTGATTTTACGGGAGAAGGTGGCATTATTGAATGGGATATCAACGTGTTGATGGCCAAGAACCTAGGCATTCCGACCATTATCGTTACCAGTGGCGTGGGCAAGACGCTTGAAGAGTTTATCGGCGATATATACCTTGCCTATGATTCTTTCAAAGACAACGGGGTAGAGGTTTTGATGGTGGTCGGCAATAAAATCCTGCCCGAAAACGTAACCTTGGTGACCGATGCGCTCAAAAAGGAGCTGCCCAAAGAAGTTTTGGTCAGTGCCATTCCGCTGAATCCGGTCTTGGGCAACCCTACCATCAAGGAAATTGTGGAAGAATTGGATGGCCAGGTACTGTTTGGTGAGGCCCAATTGAACAACCAAGCAGGGCATTTTGGGGTCGGAGCCACGCAACTGCGCAATTATTTGACCTATTTGCGCGAAAATGCATTGGTCATTACCCCTGGCGATCGGGCAGATGTGATCTTGGGTGCCCTACAAGCGAATTTGTCTTCTAACTATCCGGCCATTTCAGGAATTGTGCTTACGGGTGGTCTACAGCCCGAAGAGTCAATCATCAAACTGATCGAGGGGCTGTCAGAAGTCGTGCCCATCATATCAGTTGATGGTGATACTTTTGTGATTACCAATCGCATTGGGGCCATCACTCCAAAAATCTATGCAGAAAGCACCCAAAAGATAACCACCTCTATACAGGATTTCGCCAAGTACACCCCCGAAAAAAAGCTTGCCGATAGTTTGGTGACCTTTATCCCCAATGGCATCACGCCCAGAATGTTTCAGTACAACCTGCTCAAAAGGGCACAGTCCGATAAGAAACATATCGTACTGCCCGAAGGGTTGGATGAACGCATCCTCCGTGCCGCAAAACAGCTCATAGATAACGATGCGGCCTCCATTACACTTCTAGGTGACCCAGAGCAGATCAAGAATAAAATAACACAATTGGATCTTGGTCTCAGTATTGAGAAAATAGCGATCATAGACCCAACATCGTCCGATTTATTCGATGATTATGTAAACACGCTCTACGAATTGCGAAAACACAAAAACCTGAATCGGGCCATGGCGCATGACCTGATGACCGATGTTGCCTATTTCGGTACCATGATGGTTTATAAGGGCCATGCCGATGGTATGGTCTCAGGGGCCATACACACCACCCAACATACCATACGACCATCGCTACAGTTCATCAAAACCGTGCCCGGTGTTTCATTGGTGTCTTCTGTTTTTTTCATGTGCTTGCCCGACCGTGTGGTGGTTTTTGGTGATTGTGCCATCAATCCCAAACCAACGGCAGAGCAATTGGCGGAAATCGCAATCTCATCGGCAGATACTTCCACTGCCTTTGGCATCGAGCCCAAAATTGCCATGCTGTCGTATTCATCGGGGACTTCAGGTTCGGGAGAGGATGTGGATCGGGTGCGCAATGCCACCAAACTGGTAAAACAAAAACGGCCAGACCTTAAAGTAGAGGGGCCCATACAATATGATGCTGCGGTAGATTTGCAGGTCGGTAAAAGCAAACTGCCCGATTCACAAGTTGCCGGTCGGGCCACGGTGTTTATCTTTCCTGACCTGAACACTGGCAACAACACTTACAAAGCAGTTCAGCGCGAAACCGGTGCACTCGCCATAGGCCCCACCTTACAGGGCCTACAAAAACCAGTGAACGACTTGAGCCGTGGCTGCTCGGTCAATGATATCGTGAACACGGTCATCATTACGGCCATACAAGCACAAGAAATGGGCATTTAAATTAATGATAGGCATGAACATACTCATCATCAACTCCGGAAGCTCTTCCATAAAATTCCAATTGATTGACATGCCCACTGAAAAGGTAGTGTGTTTAGGGATGGTCGAACGTATCGGTTCAGATGAACCCATACTGCGCTACAAGACCGATGTGGCGAACGTCAGCAAAAAATGTACGGTAGATACCCATAAAGATGGATTGCAAAAAATCTCGAATGTATTACTGGACCCTGAAAATGGGGTAATAAAAAAATCAAATGAAATCGATGCCGTGGGCCATCGGGTAGTGCACGGTGGCGATTCTTTTGCACAGACTGCCCTGGTCACTGAAGCGGTAAAAGCGGAAATCAAGGAATTTTCTGCTTTGGCCCCTTTGCACAACCCCCATAATCTTGAAGGCATCCTCATCACTGAGCAACTATTTCCGAAAGCCAAACAGGTAGCCGTTTTTGATACGGCCTTTCACCAGACCATACCGTTAAAAGCACGCAGATATGCCATTCCCAATGAGTTTTACGACGAACACGGCATACGGGCCTATGGGTTTCATGGCACCAGCCATAAATATGTTTCTGAAAAGGCCATTGCTTATTTAAAGAAAGAAAAATCAAAAATCATCACCATCCATTTGGGCAATGGCTGCAGCATGACAGCGGTGGTCAACGGCAAAAGCGTGGACCACAGCCTTGGATTTGCCCCTTCGAACGGGCTCATTATGGGTTCACGGAGCGGTGACATCGACCATTCGATCATTTTTCACCTAGTCGATAATCTGGGGTATACGCTAGAGGAAATAAATGCCCTGTTGACCAAAAAGAGCGGTATGCTCGGCTTAACAGGCCTTAGCGATCTGCGTGATATCGAGACCGAAGCGGAAAAGGGAAACATGACCTGCCAATTGGCCCTTGAGATGAACGCCTATCGCATCAAAAAATATATCGGGGCATACATCGCCGCCATGAATGGTTTAGATGCCATTGTTTTTACGGCGGGTATTGGCGAAAATTCAAGCCGAATGCGAAAACGCATATGTGCAGATATGGGCCATCTCGGTCTTCAATTGGACGATCTTAAAAATGAAACATGGTCAAGTTCCCTTCCCGAGATCAATACCAATGCCTCAAGAGTCAAAATTTTGGTCATTCCCACGAATGAGGAATTGGAGATTGCAAAACAGGTGTATCATCTGCAATCAGGGTAAACATCTAACCGTGCCCTTTTGACATGATAGTATCAAGAAGACCTTGGTCAGCGCTCTTTAGGGGTTATGGTCATGTACCTTCATGGAACTTATGCAAGACTTTATATGCCACAAAAAAGCCCGGCCTATTTGCCGGGCTTTTTAATCTTCAAGGTGCCAATCATCCCTTTATCTCTAAAATCTGCCGTATCATCTGGTTGGTAAACCCCCATTCATTGTCGTACCAAGTCATTACCTTTAGCAAATCGCCATCGACGACCCGGGTCATGCCCAAATCGACCGTAGATGCATACGGGCTTTTAATGATATCTGAAGACACGATAGGTTCATCGGTCACTGCCAATACCTTGGCATAACGGTCGGTCTGGGATTCTTCTGTCAAAATGTTGTTGATTTCCCCCGGTGTCACTTCTTTTTCCATTACAAAGGTCATATCGGAAATGGACCCTACGGGCACGGGTACCCGAATGGCCACGCCATCAAACTTACCTGTATATTCAGGTAGTGCTTTGGTAGTGGCAATGGCAGCGCCTGTTGTTGTGGGAATCAAATTCTGTGCCCCTGCCCTGCCCATTCTAAAGTTCTTTTTTGATGGCGCATCAACAATGCCCTGAGAGGCCGTGTACGCATGTACCGTGGTCATTATCGCTTTTTTGACCCCTACCCGGCGACCCAAGATTTCCACAACAGGGCTAATATTATTGGTGGTACAGCTGGCGCATGAAAAAACATTCACATTGCCATCTTGCGAATTCACCCCATGAACCACGGTTGGGGTATCTGCACTTTTGGTAGGCGCAGAGATCACGACCGTCTTTGCACCTGCTTTTAAGTGCCGTTCGGCATCCTCACCCTTGGTGAACACCCCGGTACTTTCAATAACAAGCGCTACATTCAATTCTTTCCAAGGCAGATCTTCCGGGTTACGTATCGAGGTATACTGAATTCGTTGCCCATCAACGACAAGTACATCTTCTTCATAGGAAACTTCTTTCTCATAAATTCCATAAACGGTATCGTATTTTAATAGATATGCCGTGTTCTCTATGGAAACAATATCGTTTACCGCCACAACTTGTAGGCCTGGGGTCTCACTTATCACTTTTAGGGCCGCTCTTCCTATTCGGCCCATTCCATTGATCGCTATTCGCATTTTAAGTGTTCTTAGGTTGAACTTTTACCCTCGATTAGTCTGTATTTGCATCAAAAAATTACAATGGGGTATTGGCCAAATTCGGATCGAGCTATGACCTGTCATGGTTTTTTTTCTGAAAGAACCGTTGAGGCCCATTCAATTGTCTCATTGTGGTACATCGCATCAAGCCCCATCTGTACACAAAGAGCGGTTTTGGCCCCGCTATGTATATCTGAAATGGGGCGCTGATCGTTGACAATGCTTTCCTTAAAATCGATCAATGCCTGTTTGCTGGGATCGGCATGGTCGATCTCAACGGGAAGGCCCTTGCCGTGGTCCCAGTTCACGGTCGCCCCAGAAACCCCATCGACCTCACCCAATTCTTTTTCATATTGCCCTTCAGGGTAGTACCATGCCTTGACATAGTCAAGGATATAACTGCCTTTATCACCCAGCACCTTGATTTTATAATCGCCCATGGCATTGCTCGTCAGACAAGTGAACGTGGCCTTTATTCCCTCGGGATAACTATATATCAAGTGAATGTTGTCATAGGTCTCCCGACCATCTTTCCAGTAATCGATGCCCCCAATGCCCATCACTTTTTCAGGGGTCGCCTCTAGCGCCCAATTCACAAAATCGAGTTGGTGCGAACAAAGTTCAGCCAATAGTCCGCCCGAGTATTCACGGTACATACGCCAATTGATGAGCCGCTCCCATTTAGGGTCTGGCACAGGGCGGCGCCAGTTACCATTTCGGTTCCACTGGCATTCAACGGCAGAAATCTTGCCGATTTTTCCCGCTTTGATCTGATCTACAATATGGGCATACAGTCGAGAACTATGGTATTGATGGCCCGTTTGAAAGATTTTGTCGGTACCTGAGGCTTTTTTGACCAATTGTTCAATGCCTTCATAGCCTTTTGCCAAGGTTTTTTCACAATAGACATGCTTGCCCGCATCTAAGGCACTAATGGCTATTTTTGAGTGGGAATTGAAAGGGGTGGCCACTAGAACGGCTTCCACATTTTGGTCATCAAGCAACTTTCTGTAATCGTCATACCCTTTTACTTGGCCGTCAACCTTCGTAAGACCTTCTTCGAGTCGAAAAGGAATGACGTCACAGCAGGCCACAACCCTCATATTCGGAATCTCGTCAATGATGGGGATCAACCCTGCACCACGGTCACCTGTACCTATAATTCCAATATTGATGGTCTCATTGGCGCCTTTGATCCGTTCAAACCCCAAAGACGGGGCCGCATATAATACTGCCGAGGTCGCCAAACCTCCCTTTACAAATTCTCTTCGCTTCATCTGCTATAATTTCGGTTCCCAACCCTTTTCATACTCACGTTTCCAACCCTGCATTGCTCTTTCGCTGTTCAATACCTTGCCCGTTTGGGTATCGACCTTCAGGGAATGACCGGCATCTTGGGCCATATTGCCCAAATGACAGAGCATGGTCGAAATACTGGCATCATTGATGTCTGCATGCAGCAAGTCACCTTTTCGTATCGCATTGAAAAAGTTGCCGACATGATCCACGTCAAGGCCCCCCATGCCTACGGTGTTGGTCGAGCCGCTCTGTTGCCCTTGTTCAAATTCAAATTTGATGGGATTGCCCCCCAGATCGTACAGCTTATAAAATCCCCTGCTCAGTTCAATGCTTCCCTTACTGCCGTAAATCGTGACGCCGCGCCCAGGCCGTTCGGGCTTCATAATGCCGCGGCTATGCCCCGTCCAGGTAATGAATTTGTTACCGGGAAAGGTAAAGGTCACCTGTTGGTTGTCGACAAACTCCCAATCATCATCATAGGTATATCTGCCACCAAATGAGGTGACCGTTTCTGGCAGGTCGACACCCAATGCCCAGCGACAAATATCGATTTCATGGGTGCCATTGTTGTGGATCTCGCCCGTGCCCCAACTACGGAACCAGTGCCAGTTGTATGGGTGTATGTTGTCACGATACCCCTCCCTTGGTGCCGGTCCTTGCCAAAGTTCCCAATCTAAGGTATCGGGCACATTCACTTTTTGTCCCTTCCCGATCGAGCCACGATTGTTCGAATAATAGGCCTCGCCCTTGTACACCTCGCCGATGACCCCTTTTCCAATATCTTCAACGGCCATGGCAGAGGTTCTTGACGACCGCTGTTGGTTGCCCATCTGCACTTTTTTGCCATACTTGTTCTGGGCGGCCACCAGCATCACGTTTTCGTGTGGGTTATGGCTACAAGGCTTCTCTACATACACATGCTTGCCCGCCTGCATCGCCATAATGGCCATCGGGGCATGCCAATGTTCGGGCGTGGCGATGAATACGGCATCGACATCCTTATCATCTAAAATCTTGCGAAAATCTTTCTCGACCTTGGGCACATAACCGATATTCTTTTGGCACCAGGCATTGTGCGCTTCGATAATGACATCATCGACATCGCAGTTGTAAAGAATCTTTGCGTTAGGGTCTTGATGAATGGCCACTACATGTGCCTTGGCACGACTGCGCACACCGATTACAGCACAATTGATGGTATCATTGGCCCCCAATATACCGGCATGGGTCATTTTTGGCAATACCATACCGCCCAAAGTAATGGCGGCCGTACCTGCGGTGGTTTTTTTGATGAAATTTCTTCTAGAGTTCATGTTTATTCTTTTGTGGTTATGGGTCGTATCTTGATGTTTCTGAAACTTACCTTGTCTCCATGGTCTTGTAAGAGCACATGGCCTTGATCCGCTTCACCGAAATCAGGCCATTTTTCATATTTGCTTTCGGAAACCAGTTTTCGATATTGATCACTCTTGCGTTCATATTCCAATACCTTCATTCCGTTGAGCCAATGTTCAACATGGTTGTCTTTTGATAGGATGTGGGCCGAATTCCACTCTCCTATTGGGTTAACAGGCTTGTTCAAGTCTGCTTGGATCAAATCATACAATGAGGCCAAAGTTCGGCTGCCCGCATGATTGCCCAGCTTGGCATCAGGGTGCCTTTCATCGTCTAAAATCTGGTATTCAAGCCCTATGGAAGAACCGGGACCTTTGTTCAAATCGGTATCGACATAGTACTTGATGCCACTGTTCGCCTTTTCGGTCAACTTGAAATCGACCTTGAGTTCAAAATCACCATACGTATCAATCGTTACAATGTCACCGCCTGCGGCAGACTCGGCACCTCCGGTTGCCAAAACCGTCAATTCACCGTTTTCGATGACCCAGCCCTTGTCAGGAAAATCATCGAGCCTTGCACCGCGCCATCCTTGGGCAGTTTCACCGTCCCAGAGAAGCTTCCATCCATTCTTCCGTTCATCAATAGTGAGCCGATTTATGGTTTTTATGGGCTTCAACGGGGATTTTTTTGTATATTGCTGTAGGCTGTCGGTCAAGATCTTGATGTTTCGCCACATGATTTCGGTACCCGCTTTTTGGTCATCGCCAATGCTGTGTACTTGAAGGGCAATAAAACCACTCGATGTCTTGTCATCGATCAAATGTGCGGTCGGCACCCCATTGACCCATGTCTGTATGGTATCGCCAATGGCCTCGATACGGTAATGGTTCCAATCGTTTTGCTTGAAGGCCTTTTGCGCTTCCGGGTTGTCATCCAACGGATTTAGCCATCCCCTACGGGCCTCATCATAGACGCCACCGCTCCAAGCGCGTTCTGAAGGGTCGATCTCGATTTGGTAGCCATGTACCCTTCCATCCATATAGTATGGGAAGCTGTTACTACGAATCTGAATGCCCGAATTCATCGAGGGATCAACCTTGTACTCCAATTCCAAAATGAAATCACCATACATTTTATCGGTTGCCAAAAAGGAGTTTGGGGTGTTATGTACCGTGGCCCCTATAATGGCTCCATCCCTGACTTCATAGGTAGCCTCGCCTCCCTTTTGTGTCCATCCGTTCAAGGTCTTACCATCAAACAGCCCTATCCACTGACTGTCTTCTTTATTGTTATCGGCACAGGCAACAAACAGCAAGAGCAGCACTACAAGAAAATGAATTTGTACGTTTCTTTTTTTCATCATATTGTGTTTTTCGATGTTATATCATAAATCAAACAAACCAGGCAACCATAGGGTCAACTGGGGTATATAGGTTATTAAGAACAAGGCGACTATCATGGCCACGAACAAGGGCAACAAGGGCCTGACCACTTTTTCAATGGTTGTTTTGGCGATACCGACCCCCACAAAAAGCACAGAGCCCACTGGAGGGGTACACAGCCCGATACACAGGTTTAATATCATGATGACGCCAAAATGCACGGGATCGATGCCCAACTTGGTCACCACGGGCAGAAATATCGGGGTGAAAATGAGTACCGCAGGAGTGATGTCCATGAAAATCCCGACCAAAAGCAAAATCATATTGATCAGTAATAAGATCGTGATCTTGTTGTCGGTGATGTTCAGAAGCCCGGAACTGATTTCTTGTGGAATGTG
>JANQOD010000223.1 GCA_028289745.1 Allomuricauda sp.
TGGTCTTTTATTCCCTCATACTGGCCTTTGAGGTCAACCATCTGTATTTTTCGCATGGGAAGTAATTATAGTACAAAATTAAGAAAATATGGCACCTTAATGCGATTTGGTTCAAAGAAATGTATTTTAGCGCAAAGTCGTCACAGTGCATTCACTCTACAACATGCTGGCCCATGTGGCATGGTTCTTTGTCAAGGTGGCCTCGCCTTTCAATCACAAGTTGACATTATTTGTTTCAGGGAGGAAAAAAGTTTTCAAGACCCTACAATCGAAAATCGAATCTATCGACAGAACGATTTGGGTTCATGTGGCCTCGTTGGGTGAATTTGAACAAGGGCGTCCGTTGATGGAAGCACTCAAAACCCATTATCCCAAACACAAATTGATACTGACCTTTTTTTCCCCCTCAGGTTATGAGGTGAAAAAAAGTACCCAAATTGCCGATGTAGTGGCCTATTTGCCATTTGACACCCTTTCAAATGCCGTGCGCTTTCTTGATATCTTACATCCTGAACTGGCCCTCTTTGTCAAGTACGAGATCTGGCCCAACTACCTACTAGAGCTGCGTAAAAGAAAAGTGCCCACGCTACTCATATCGGCCCTGTTCTCAAAACGACAGGTTTATTTTAAGCCTTGGGGTGCCTTTATGCGGAAGAGCCTGAACAATTTTTCCCATTTTTTTGTGCAGGATGAAAACTCGAAAAAAATGCTGATATCCATCGGCATGCAGAATGTGACCATCAGTGGTGATACCCGATTTGACCGTGTTACAAAAATTCTAACGCGCAATAATGCCCTCGATTTCATGGATGCCTTTTGCGGTGACGCCCTTTGTCTTGTCGCCGGAAGCACCTGGCCCGAAGACGAAGCCCTTTTGGTAGATTTCATCAACAACTCACAAAAGCCCGTCAAGTATGTCATGGCCCCCCATGACATCAAGCCCGCGCATATTGAAAATTTAGAGTCTTCTTTGACCAAAAAGACGATTTGTTACTCAAAACTCGGGGAAGCCGACAGCGCACCATTCGACGTATTGATCATCGATACCATTGGGTTGCTCACAAAGGTTTACAGCTATGCCCATATGGCCTATGTGGGGGGTGGTTTTGCCACTGGCCTTCACAATACACTCGAACCGGCCGTTTTTGGCATTCCCGTTATAATAGGTCCTGATTATAAAGGATTTAAGGAAGCCGAAGAGCTCGTTGACCGTGGGGGCATTATTTCTATAAATTCAAAAGAAGAGTTTGCACATGTGACCAACCATTTCATATCGGATCTTGATTCTGTTTTGAGAACAGGAAAAATAAATTCTGAATACGTTTCAGAAAATATAGGTGCTACCGAGACCATCATGAAGCATATCAAAACACTTCTGTAATTTAGGCCAACACAAAAACAACCAAGTCAATGGACAGACGCATTCTACTGATCTCGATTATCGTAGCCCTTGCCGGCTTTTTGTTCGGATTCGATACCGTGGTCATCTCTGGGGCAGATCAAAAACTACAAGTGCTTTGGAACTCTTCTGATACATTTCATGGCATCGTGGTCATGGGCATGGCACTTTGGGGCACTGTGATCGGGGCATTTTTTGGTGCCATACCCACTGATAGGTTGGGCAGAAAGCAAACCCTGATCTGGATAGGGGTTCTCTATTCTGTATCGGCCTTGGGTTCTGCAATGGCGAACGACCCCCATGTCTTTGCCTTTTTCAGGTTTATCGGTGGTTTGGGCGTAGGCGCATCAACCATAGCCGCGCCAGCCTATATTTCTGAAATTGCCCCTGCCAAGAACCGTGGCAAACTAGTGGGCATGTACCAGTTCAATATCGTTTTCGGCATTATGATCGCCTATCTGTCGAACTATCTGCTCAGTGGCATTAGCGAAGACGATTGGCGATTCATGTTGGGGGCCGAGGCCATACCTGCAATTATATATACCGTGGCCGTCTTCACCGTACCAAAAAGTCCACGATGGCTATTGACCAAATCAAGGGAGGATGAAGCACAACAGATGTTAAAAAAACTTCGTTTAGACACCAGCATAGCACAACTGAAAAAAGATATGCAAGAAACGGTGGCTACCGGTCTGGGCGAAAACATTTTTATGAAAAAGTATCGTTTTCCTTTGCTACTCGCCTTTTTGATCGCCTTTTTCAACCAATGGTCTGGAATCAATGCCTTTTTGTATTATGCCCCTAGAATTTTTGAAGAGGCAGGTCTTGGCGAAAGCACGGCCCTATTGAGCAGTATTGGTATTGGCGTCACCAATCTTCTCTTTACACTTCTGGGCATCTACCTGATCGATAGACTCGGAAGAAAACAATTGATGTATTTTGGATCTGCCGGTTATATCATTTCGCTAAGTCTGGTCTCGATGGCTTTCTTCTTTGGATGGACGGGCATGGCCGTTCCCCTATTTTTGTTCATTTTCATTGCCTCGCACGCCATCGGGCAAGGTACGGTGATCTGGGTATTCATTTCTGAAATATTTCCGAACCATTTGAGGGGTTCGGGCCAAGCCTTGGGCAGTTCGACCCACTGGGTATTGGCAGCCGTGATCCCATCATTCGTGCCTGTGCTGTTCGGTACCGTGGGCGCAGGGGCCGTATTTGCCTTTTTCGCCTTTATGATGGTCTTGCAATTGTTATGGGTGATTTTTATGATGCCAGAAACAAAAGGTGTCTCACTTGAAGCGCTTGCCAAAAAAATGAGCGGTAAAAATTCGTGAAGCATTTATGGCGGAATATGGTTAAAATCAGTGATTTAGTCGAATATATTGTTTGAAATCACCCCCCTTTTACGAATAATTCCTTAAATTGATGGAAATTATACGATTATGGGAAAAGGTACTACTGTTGGAACTAGCTTTTTGGATGGATTCCTTAGAATCATGGTCTTTGCCCTCATAGCGATACTCGTCGCCATACCTGTTTGTATTGTTTTAGAGTTACTGGGCGTCTTTGATGCGCTCGGTATTTTTTGACCAGACCAATTAATTATCCTCAAAAAAACAAAACCTCCCAAAAGGAGGTTTTTTCTTGTTTACATCAGAAAGGGCTGCCCCGTCGACTGAAGCACCGCAAACCAGAACTCGCTTTCAAGATCTATTTTCTTGCGCTTTTTCGTAACCGCCGAAATGGGAAGGTACACGAACTTGTTGTTCACCCTGCCCACCACAAATTTGGTCTTGCCCGCCATGGCCCCATGCACCGCTTGATAGGCCAGACCACTGCAGAAAACACTATCGGTCGAATTGGCCGCAGCACTCCTGACAATATAGCTGGGATCGATATACTTGATGGTCACGGGAAAGATATCCTTAAAATAAGCGCTGATCGTATCTTTTAAAAATAGCCCGATATCGTCGTGCTGTACATTGCCCGAAGCGTCGGTTCTCACATCGTTCTTATTGAATAAATGCTGCCCTGCACCTTCAGCGACAACAATCACGGCATGGTGCTTGGCCTCCAATCGCCTTTTCAAGACTTCTAAAAAACCTTTTTCGCCATAAAGTTCAAATTGTTGTTCGGGTACCAGCACAAAATTTACCACTGGCATGGCCAATGTAGCAGAGGCCGCAATGAAACCACTGTCCCTACCCATCAATTTTACTATGGAAATACCGTTATAGGCCCCTTTGGCCTCATTATGGGCATCTTTTAAAATGGGGCTGGCAATATCGAAAGAAGTTTCAAATCCGAATGATTTATCAATGATGTCGATATCATTGTCAATGGTCTTGGGTATACCGATGACCGAAATATCCAAACCCCTTTTCTGAATTTCTTCGCCAATGTCATTGACCCCTTTTAAAGTACCGTCACCGCCAATGGCAAAAAGTAGGTCAATTTGGTTATCAACCAAGGTGTCAACCATTACCGATACATCTTGTGCTCCTCTAGAAGAGCCTAAAATAGTACCGCCAAACTGATTTATATCTTTGACCCCATCTGGGGTCAACTCCATAAAACCATGGCCTTTTTCAGGGTTCAGGCCTTCATAACCATAAGGCACTCCCAAAATTCTTTTGACGCCATAGAAATAATGTAGGGCCATGACCACACCCCGAATCACATTGTTGATACCAGGGCAAAGGCCACCACAGGTGACGATTGCCGCCGTAACCTTTTCAGGTTGAAAATAAATGTGCTGCCTTGGGCCTGCTTTTTCCAAACATGGCGGTTCTTCATTATTATCAAGACACTGGCTATAGTGCTCAAGCGAAAGGTCATAGACCAACTTATTATCTTCTTTGACATAATTGAAGATGCTATCTCCCCTGACCGTACTTAACTGTAGGGGAGATTTCACCTTCGGAATGCCCAAACTTTCTATATGGAACATTAGTTTAAGATTAAAAGTGACCGCCAATCGTATGGTACGAATCGATTAGCGGACCACCTTTTATGATTCGGTTAGGTTATATTCTTTCCGGAGCAAGTTCCCATTTTTCAGGAGACCTCCATAGGCTAGAAAGTAACAACTCTCTCATGAACGTGAACTCTTTGGGAAGTTTGTCGTACATTTTTTCAAAGAGTTCTTCATGACCCAATACTTCATGTTTCCATTGCTCACGGTCGATGTCCATGATTTCATCAAATTGCTCAATTGAATAATCAAGACCTTCCCAGTTGATATCATTGTAAGTGGGCATCCAACCGATCGGGCTCTCTACCGCACCTGCTTTACCTCTTACTCTACCGATGATCCATTCAAGAACTCTCATGTTCTCACCGAAACCTGGCCATTGGAAATTACCATCCTCGTCTTTTCTGAACCAGTTTACCACGAACATTCTTGGAGGATTCTGTAGCGATCTACCAAATTGTAGCCAGTGATTAAAGTAGTCTGCCATGTGGTAACCACAGAATGGCAACATTGCAAATGGGTCTCTTCTGACCTTACCTACTTGTCCAAAAGCAGCAGCGGTCATTTCAGAACCGATCGTTGAAGCAGCATATACCCCAGAGTTCCAGTTTGTGGCTTGATATACCAAAGGAACCGTACTACTTCTTCTACCACCTACTATGAATGCGCTTATCGGCACACCTTGTGGGTCTTCCCAGTTTTCATCGATACTTGGGCATTGGCTTGCAGGGCAAGTGAAGCGAGCGTTAGGATGGGCTACTTTTTCTTCAGAACCGGCCTCGTGTACTTTTCCGTGCCAGTTAATGGTTCCTTTTGGCATTTCAGTACCGATACCTTCCCACCATATGTCGCCGTCAGGAGTAATACCTACGTTAGTGAAGATACTGTTCTCCTTGATGGTTTCCATCGCATTCGGGTTGGTCTTATAGTTGGTACCTGGTGCCACGCCAAAGTAGCCGGCTTCAGGGTTGATCGCGTACAATCTACCGTCAGGCCCTGGCTTGATCCAAGCGATATCGTCACCTACCGTGGTGATCTCCCATCCATCTGTTCCTTTAGGAGGAATGAGCATCGCGAAGTTCGTTTTACCGCATGCGCTTGGGAAAGCCGCTGCTACGTATGTTTTTTCTCCTTCCGGACTTTTTGCACCCATAATGAGCATGTGTTCTGCCAACCACCCTTCGTCACGGGCCATTACAGAAGCAATACGAAGTGCGAAACATTTTTTACCCAACAATGCATTACCACCGTAACCAGAACCATAAGAAACAATGCTTCTTTCTTCTGGATAGTGTACAATATACTTTACTGTTGGGTTACATGGCCATAGTGCATCTTCTTCACCTTCTTTCAAAGGAGCACCAACGGTATGCAAACACTTGATAAATTCACCATCGGTGCCCATTTGATCAAGTGCATCGACCCCCATACGTGTCATAATGCGCATGTTGACCACTACATACTCTGAATCTGTAATTTCGACTCCAATTTGAGAAATAGGAGAACCTAAAGGACCCATACAAAATGGAATCACATACATCGTACGCCCCTTCATACAACCTTCAAACAATGGATCTAAAGTAGCTTTCATTTCTTTAGGTGCCATCCAATTGTTTGTTGGGCCCGCATCTTCTTTTCTTCTACTACAAATAAAGGTTTTATCTTCTACCCGAGCTACATCACTGGGATCAGAGAAACAAGCAAAGCTATTGGGTCTTTTCTCTGGATTAAGACGTGTAAATGTACCTTTATCTACAAGTTTCTGGGCAAGTCGATCATACTCTTCTTGTGAACCATCACACCAATAAATTTCATCAGGTTGGCATTTTGCCGCTACCTCAGAAACCCATGATTTAAGTGCGCTATGTTTCACCTCTAATTTTTCTTTCATCGGTTTTGTTTCCATTATTTCCAAATTTAAATATTTAATGTTCTGTTAAAAAGGCCATATCAGCGGCACCAAGAGCACCGCTGCAATAAAAAATAGTAACAATAAAGGCCCGCCGACCTTTACATAGTCTAAAAAGTTATACCCGCCAGCTGATAGTACCATGGCGTTCGTCGTCGTGCCCACAGGGGTCAAAAAAGCCGTAGAGGCGCTTATGGCCACTGTTATCAAATAGGGCTTGGGAGAAACCCCAAGCGATGTCGCAGCGATCAAGGCGATAGGTGCCATCAAAACGGCCGTGGCCGAATTATTGATGGTCTGGCTGAAACCAGTGGTCAACAAAAAGATACCGGCCAACAAAACGGTAGGGTGCAGACTACCTAAAGAACTGACCAATCCGTTTGCGGCCATTTGGGCAACCCCGGTTTTTTGCAGGGCCAGTCCCATGGGTATCATTGCGGCGATCATGACTACACTGGTCCAACTTATGCCCTTGTACGCTTTCGAAATAGGCACGCATCGGGTCAGCATCATGATACCAGCGCAGACCAAAGCGGCAATGGCACCGGGCAATACCTTAAAGACCAGCAAAAGAATCATCAACACCAGAGTACCCATTGCAATATAACTTCGGGTGTTGAGCGTTGCCACATTTTTTGACATGGCCTCTGGGCTTCCTGAAATTACGACATTTTCGTAAAGTGCCTTGAGCGTTTCTATATTTTCCCATGGGCCACGAATGACAAAGGCATCACCCGCTTCAATCTTTATCTTGCCTTTAAGCGGCCTATTTTTCCGTGAAGCGGCCAATAGTTGTACCCCTGATTTTCTAAGGTACTGACCCAGATTGATCACGCGGCCCACAAAGACAGATTTTGGCGTGATCAACATTTCTGCCATGCCCACCTCTTGATTGATCAATTCGTTTTTCAAAGTATCTTTTTCGGCAGGTGTCGGAATAATGCCCAAACTAAATTTCAATGTCAATCGGTCAACCGCTTCAGGGTCTCCTTTCACCGTAATGATGTCGTGGTATCGCATCTCGGTCTCTGGCCCTGGCAATTCAACAAAAAGTGGCACCCTCTGTTGCAGCGGACTCGGATGTCTTCGCTTCAATCGCATGACCGCCACCTGGTGCTCTTGTTCAAAATTCCAGTCACCGATCTTGGTGTCGATCAAAGGTGACATTGAACGAATACGCAGGCGATAGAGATTGTCGCCAATACTATAGCTCTCGATCCATTTGTGCATCTCGGCATCGATATCGACCGGCCTGTTCTTGGTCTTGTGACTGGGCAGAAGACGATAGCCGATATACCTGAAATAAAGAATGGAAATCACCAAGAGCGGTAACCCTATCAGCGAGAACTCGAAGAAAGAGAAGCCTTCCAAATTATTTTCGATCAACGTATTACTGGCAATGATGTTCGGAGGGGTTCCCGTAAGGGTCAACAAGCCGCCGGTATTCGACCCGAAGGCGACCGGCATCAATAGTTTTGAGGGCAAGGTGCCAGCGCTCCATGCCGCTGATACCGTTACCGGAAGAAGGGCAGCCACAGTACCGGTATTGCTCACAAACCCAGATAATAGACTGGCCCCCAAAGTCACGATGATCAACAATTTCGGTACACTTTTACCCGCCCAGCTTACGAAACGCTGGCCGGCAAGGGCTGTCCACCCCGTACGCGAAAGTCCCTCACCGATAATGAACAAGGCAGCGATCATAATGACCGTGGCATTGCTGAAACCGCTCAAGGCTTCTTTCATGTCTAAAATGCCCGTGAGGAACAATGTCAGCATTGAAATCAGCGCCACGACATCGGGAGGGAATTTGCCCCAGATAAAAAGAACTATCGTGATGGTAAGGATGATCAGTAAGGTGACCATAGTAAAATTGTTGCTAGTGCTAATCAAGTGTCAAAACCGGAACATCGGAATGTAGCGTCAACAATTTTGTCAACCTGCCCTCAGATGGCTTTGTTTTTTGTGCATGGTTACG
>JANQOD010000283.1 GCA_028289745.1 Allomuricauda sp.
ATCGACCAACATGGCGATGGGGTGAAAGTGGTGGCTCTTTGGGTCGATGATGCCAAATACGCCTATGAAACCGCCATTGTCCGAGGGGCAAGGTCATACATGGAGCCCGTTACCGAAGAAGATGATCACGGCAAGGTGGTACGTGCGGGTATTCATACCTATGGTGAGACGGTCCATATTTTTGTGGAACGCAAAGATTACAACGGAATCTTCTTGCCCGGATATAAAAAATGGGAGACCCCTGATTACAATCCCACGCCTACAGGCTTAAAATATGTTGACCACATGGTCGGCAACGTAGGTTGGAACAAAATGAACCATTGGGTCGAGTTCTATGAAAAAGTGATGGGCTTTGTCAATATTCTCTCGTTTGATGACAACGATATCTCAACTGAATACACCGCTTTGATGAGCAAGGTGATGAGCAATGGAAACGGTCGGATCAAATTTCCGATCAACGAGCCTGCCGAGGGCAAGAAAAAGTCACAGGTTGAAGAGTACCTCGATTTCTACGAAGGCGAGGGCGTACAGCACATTGCGGTGGCCACCGATGATATCATCAAAACCGTTCGCGACCTTAAAAGCCGTGGCGTTGAATTCTTGCGTGTACCCGCAACGTACTATGACGCAGTGACCGATAGAGTGGGCAAAATCGATGAGGATATCGAACCACTGAGAGAGCTCGGTATTTTGGTCGATCGTGACGATGAAGGCTATTTGTTACAGATTTTTACCCGCCCTGTAGAACCCAGACCCACCATGTTCTTTGAAATCATTCAAAGAAAAGGCGCACAGTCGTTCGGAAAAGGTAACTTTAAGGCACTCTTCGAAGCCATAGAGCGCGAACAAGAGCTAAGAGGAACATTACACTAACGAGTTATGAATGAAGAGTTCAGAGTTATGTGCAAAAACATACTCACGACTCATAACCCATAACTCATAACTTGACAAGAAATGCCAATCTATCATAAACTCGGAAAAATCCCCCAAAAACGGCACACCCAGTTTGAAAAGCCTGAAGGGGGGTTATATTATGAGCAATTGTTCGGTACCATCGGTTTTGATGGTATGTCGTCATTACTCTATCAGATTCATCGCCCTACACAAGTAAAGGAAGTGGGCAAACCCTTGGACGTAAGCCCAAAGATCGCGGTAGCCAAAAACATCACCTCCCGAAAATTGATAGGGTTTGATATCAAGCCGAAAGATGATTTTCTAGAGGCCCGTGAGCCCCTTTTGGTGAACAGCGATGTACATGTTGGGTTAGCTGCGCCGAAGAAATCCCTGACCGAGTATTTTTACAAGAATGCCGATGCCGATGAGATGCTGTTCATCCATAAGGGTTCAGGGACCTTAAAGACTTTTTTGGGAAACATTCCATTTGAATATGGCGATTACCTGATCATACCCCGTGGCATGATCTATCAGATCGAATTTGATTCGGAAGACAACCGCATTCTCTATGCAGAGTCGTTTCACCCGATCTACACCCCCAAACGCTATCGCAACTGGTTTGGGCAATTGTTGGAGCATTCGCCCTTCTGTGAACGCGACTACAAACTTCCCCAAGATTTGGTGGCCCATGACGAAAAGGGCGAGTTTCTGATGAAAATCAAAAAACAGGGCATGTTGCATAGCTTGATCTATGCCACACATCCCTTCGATGTGGTCGGATGGGATGGCTATAATTTCCCTTATGGATTTTCAATCCACAACTTTGAACCGATTACAGGTCGTGTACACCAGCCTCCACCAGTACATCAAACCTTCGAGACCGGGGCTTTTGTGGTGTGTTCGTTCTGCCCTAGACTGTACGACTACCATCCAAAAGCGATTCCGGCGCCTTACAATCATTCCAACATCGATTCTGATGAGGTGCTGTACTATGTCGATGGTGATTTTATGAGCCGTACCGGTATTGGTCCTGGTTACATTTCGCTACACCCAGCGGGTATTCCGCACGGGCCGCACCCAGGTACTTATGAGGCCAGCATCGGCAAAAAGGGAACAGAAGAGCTTGCGGTCATGATCGATACGTTCAAGCCGCTACAACTTACCGAGAATGCCATGAAAATCGATGATGGTAAATATTACAGCTCTTGGGTAGAATAAACGAAAACACTAAAATGTCATTTCGATAGAGCGAAGCGATGGGAAATCTAGATTTCCCAATCGCTGTGTCCCGATAGCTATCGAGAGTTATCATAACCCATTTCGAATTGACAAAACACATCGCAATAGCATGATCATAAACATACCTGAAAACTCAGATTTTTCGATCCACAACATTCCATTCGGAATTTTTTCCACAAAAGATAGAAGTCCGCGTGCCGGTGTCGCCGTTGGCGACCATATTTTAGATTTGGCGGCCACGGCAGAATTGGATGTATTTGATTTCAATACAGCGGTATTCGAACGCAAAGACCTCAACGATTTCATTTTTTTGGGAAAGGAAATCACCTCAAAAGTTCGAAAAGACATTCAGCATTGGTTACAAGATGATGCCTCGCCATTGGCAGGAAAACCAGAACTTTTTGTGAAACGGTCAGAGGCCCGAATGCACATGCCCGTTTGCGTGGGCGACTATACCGATTTCTATTCGAG
>JANQOD010000291.1 GCA_028289745.1 Allomuricauda sp.
AGCGCAGTCAGAAGTTTTTTACGCTGCTTTTCCGTCACCAATACTGATTTTTTTGATTCGGTAAGGTCTTTTTTGCTGTGATTCGTAATAGGTTCTGATGAGCAGCTCCATCACAATGCCAATGGTGAACAATTGTATGCCCCCCAAAATGAACATCATGCCAAAGATGAGCATTGGACGATTGCCAATATCTTCGCCAAAACCAAATTTCACCACCAATAAATAGATATTCATCAAAATGCCCAGTAAGATGAGCAAGACCCCAAAAATTCCGAACAGGTGAATGGGTCGTTGAAAATATTTTCTGATGAATAGCAAGAGCATCATATCGGCCACAACTTTGAAGACACGTTCAAGGCCATATTTTGAAACACCTGCATGACGTGCGTGGTGCTTGACATTGACCTGTTTGATCTGGGCCCCTTCCAAATGGGCGAGCAATGTAATGAAGCGATGCATTTCACCATAGAGGTTCAGCCCTTTGGCAATATCTTTGGTGAACACCTTCAGGGCGCAACCATTGTCCTTGATATCTAATTTAGTGACGCGCCGCACCAAGAAATTCGCAATTTTTGAAGGTATTTTCTTGATGAGAGAATCTTTGCGTTTCTGGCGAATGCCCGTAATCAGGTCATATTCACCGTCTGCGACGTAAGCCAACATCTGCGGGATATCGGATGGGTCATTTTGCAGGTCGCCGTCCATGGTAATGATATAGTCTCCCGTGGCGTAATCGATTCCTGCGGCCAGCGCAAGACTCTGGCCATAATTTTTTTTGAGTTCGATAAGGTGAATTCGCTTGTCATCCATATTTTTTACCACCCCACGTGTATCATCCGTAGAGAAATCGTCGACATACACGATCTGGTAGTTGTACCCTTGTAGACTTTCGTGTATTTTTTCGGTAAGCAGTACCACATTGTCCTGCTCATTGTACAGCGGAACCACTATCGATAAAAAAGAGTCGGAGATTATTTTCATGGGGAAGTCATCTTCGCGGCAAATTTACCTTTTTTATTTGACTGCCTTTTCATATTCAAGAAACAGCTTACGTATGGCATGCGAGGGAGTCACTTCACCATTTTCGACCAAAACAAGGTACTTTTTCAATAGTCTTTTGGAGTTTTTGTTGTTGTAAAAACTTTTTTTCAGGCGTTCATTGACACCTTGTAAGAACCAATTTTTGTTTTGTTCACTTCTTTTCTTTGCAAACGAGTCATTTTCTTTGGTCAATTTGACAAAATCACCGATCAGCTGCCATATTTCATCAATGCCGATTTTGTTAAGGGCAGAGCAGGTGAGTACCTTGGGGGTCCATCCGTTTTTTTTGGGAGGATAAAGATGCAGTGCCCTCGTGAATTCAGCTTTTGCCCATTTGGCCTGTTTCTTATTTTCGGCATCCGCCTTGTTGATGACAATGGCATCTGCCATTTCAATGATGCCCCGTTTGATGCCCTGTAATTCGTCACCACTGCCCGCTAATTTCAACAGCAGAAAAAAATCGACCATGGCATGGACAGCTGTTTCACTTTGTCCGACCCCTACGGTTTCGACCAGAATGATATCGTAACCCGCGGCCTCGCAAAGTACCATTGCCTCTTTTGTCTTTTGTGCCACACCACCAAGGGAATCACCGGCAGGAGAAGGCCGTATAAAGGCATTTTCATCCCTGGCCAAGCTTTGCATACGGGTTTTATCACCTAAAATGCTGCCCTTGCTCAACGAACTGGATGGATCGACCGCCAAGACGGCCACCTTTTTTCCTTGATCGGTCAGCATTTTACCAAAAACTTCGATAAAGGTGCTTTTACCCACCCCGGGAACGCCCGTAATACCGATACGTACACTTTTGGGCTTGACCGCCAGACATTTTTCTAGAATTTTCTCCGCTTTTTCAAGATGTTCGTCCACCGAGCTCTCAACCAAGGTAATGGCCCTTGCCAAGGCGGTTTTGTCGCCTTTGATGATGCCTTCTACCAAATGGTCTGCTGAAAGTGACCTTTCGCGAAGGCGTTTGATTTTTGAAATGTTCTCTTTAGATGCTATTTGTTGTTCCTTTTTCAAAGAAGTGGTATTTGAGTGACACGAAGGTAACAAGTTTGTAAGAAGTCATAAGTTGTTTTCGAACACAAATTGTGATTCGTTCAAGTAAGTTTTGCCCGGTTTGAGTATCGGGGATGGAAAGTGTGGGTAATTTGGCGCATCAGGATAATTTTGGGTCTCAAAACAAATACCCGCGAACGGCACTGGGGTAAAGACCACTACTGCGGGCTGATCGGTCTTGACTTTCATTGAGATGCCCGATTTTGACGATTTCAGAATTGCTGCATATTCGGCTTGGCGATCGATTGTAAAAGGCGTATCCAGAAAAGGGGTTTCAATTGGTCGTTGACCGCGAAAATCATAAGGAGTTTTCCTAACGGGCATAATTTCACCTGTGGGCAGCAGATTTTCATGGGTCATTAAGTAATGGGGGCAATTGAGCTGTAATTCATGCTGGCCAATGGTCGGGGCATTATCCAATCTAAAATAGGAATGATTGGTCAGGTTGACCACGGTTTTTTTGTCGGTAACGGCCGTGTAGCTAATATTCAATATGTTTTTCATCAATTGGTAAGTGACAGAGGCCTCGAGAGTACCAGGATAGCCTTCCTCCAAATGTTTGCTCAGGTAAGTGAGTTTTACAAAAGGATTTTCGCTCTCGTTAACCTCTGCAATGGTCCAATATTTTTTATGGAACCCTTTCTTGCCGCCATGTAAATGCACTCCCTCATCATTGTACAAAGTATAGAAAGTACCATCCAATTCAAATCCTCCCCGAGAAATTCTTCCCGCAAACCTTCCTACGGAAGCGCCTAGGCAGTAATCATCTTTTAGGTAATCGGCCGCAT
>JANQOD010000294.1 GCA_028289745.1 Allomuricauda sp.
AAAATCTATCCGTAAGCAAATTTAGGCTTGCTCCAAAAGCACCTGCGCCATTGGTCGATGTTCCCACCCCGCGCTGTAATTGCAGACTTTCGGTCGAAGAGGCAAAGTCGGGCATGTTTACCCAGAAAGTGCCCTGTGATTCGGCATCGTTATAGGGAATACCGTTAATGGTGACGTTCACCCGGGTAGCGTCGCTGCCCCGTACCCTGATACCCGTATAGCCCACGCCCGCCCCCGCATCAGAAGTGGTCACCACGGCGGGCAGGTAATTCATTAAAATCGGAATATCTTGACCAAGGTTTCTTGGTGCGATCTCTTCTTTGTCAAGATTCGAAAAAGTGACCGGTGATTCTTTCGTAACCCTGATGGCCTGAACAAGCACTTCATCAAGTATGATTTGTTTGCCTTCTGTAGTGTCTTGTTTCTTTTCTTGCGCATCGAGCGCACATGTAAGCCCCAAAAGGGCCAAAATTGTGAATAAAGATGTTTTCATCCGTAAAAATTTTACGAATAAAAGGGGTCATTATTCTGGTTTAACATTGATTTTGCTTGCAATCGATCTAACACAGATCGAAAAACCAAGCGATTTGGAAATACCAAATGACGATGAATCGCCTCCCTTGGCGGCATTACCCGCCCAGGTTCATTGGGTATGATCTCAGCTTATCCTGAATTTGCATCAGAAGTTAGCACCCCTTTGAGATAGTGCAAATGTACAATTCGTAGATTAATTTTCATAAAAAAAGGCTGCCGAAGCAGCCTTCCTTTGTGGCCTAACCAACCTAAACGAGACCCTTAACTGGGGGAGACTTACCAAAGAAAACGGCAAGCAAGCCCCATATTGTTGGTGGCCATCGGACAATGCATGGTCAGTGTTTGCATAGCATTACCCATAGTGTTTAGTTCTTTTTTTATGCCGTTCGCCCAGATTTTTCCTTCCTCTGGTCAGATAGGGAAGCGTCACATAAATGGCCAAAACAAAAGCCACGACACTGAGAATCAAGAATATCATATATATCATTTCGAACATCTTCATGTGTTTTTGGGCGCTTTCCAAAAAAGGGCCGTATAAATACTGATACGGCCCTCCAACCAAATCAACCAACCAAAATCCGTGAGCCAAAAAGGCTACAACGGACTGTTATCTTCTATTTTTTCTTTAGTAGAATTATCCGCCGATACATCCTCAATTTTTTCTTTGGTCACTATTTCATCATCTTTTTTCGCACTGCCTTGTTCATTTTTGGCCATTATCAGGGCCGCTATCAATAGTGCTGCCAGTAGTGCTGATCTCAACAAATCTTTCATTTGGTTCGGGTCTTCAATTAATATGACACACTTGTTTCAAAAAGGTCACATAAAAAAAAAGAGCCCTCATAAAAGAAGGCTCTAACAAACTTGGGCGAACCCATTGTACTATACTTGATGTGTCGGCTTCAAAAGATCATTGACCGTCTTCACCGGATTAAAGGTCACCAGGGGCACTTCGACAAAAATGGTGTTCCAATAGGCCATGGCCCCATTCCATAATCCCGGTAGCTCCAAGGCCTTTAATGCCTTTCCCTCTTGGGTTTTTTCAGTGATAAACCCTTGTTTGGTATCAATATAATTGAGCAGATTGAATTTTTCACCCCTGTAGTTCTTTACCCCACAGATCAAATCGACCGGATTGAAATGGGTAGAGTTCTTGAATATGGACATTTGACGTTCATTGCTCATATCAACCTGGGCCGATTCAATGATCTGAAGTGATACATTGCCATTTTTATCCGTGGCCCAAAAAGGACCACCACCCGGTTCACCTTCATTTTTGACCATACCACATACGCGAATGGGCCTATTCAATTTATCATTGAGAACAGCCCTTTGATCATTTATACTCAACCCTCTGTAACTCTCTGAAAAATGTACGTTCAGCTGATTTTCCAAAAATACCTTGGCCTCATTCATAGTGTCGATCGACCCAGTATCTTGTTCTAATTTTTTGGCAAAAGAGAAGGCCCTCGTCTGTACCTGCAATAAAACACCAGCAAGCATCTTTTTACTGTTTGAAGCCTCTTCAAGGTTTCTGTCTACAACTACATTGTCAATGTTCTTGATAAATACAATATCGGCTTCTTGGTCATTCAGGTTTTCAATCAAAGCCCCATGGCCCCCAGGTCGAAACAATAAGGTTCCGTCGTTGTTTCTAAAAGGCTCATCGGTCATATCGACGGCAATGGTATCGGTCGAAGCTTTTTGGTTTGAATAGGTAATCTCAAAGTTGGTCTTGGTCGAAATAGAAACTTTTTCTGAAACTTCATTCTCTTCGGCCCTAAACATATCATCATGTTGTGCTGAGATGGTAAAATGAAGATTTGCATTACCATTGGTCTTTGTATACAGTGCGGCTTCCTTCAAGTGTTCTTCAAACGGGGTGGCGGTATCTTTACCATATTTATGAAAGGGCAACAGCCCCTTTGGGTAAAAACCGTAATTGAGTCCGTTCGGAGAAAGCATCTCATTTATAAAATAATAGACTTTCTCACCCTCAGAGCGATATTTGCCTTTGATTCGATCGCAGATCTTCTCGTAAAAAGGAAACTTATCCATTTCTTCGGCAAACTTTTTCACCGCTTCATCATCGGTTCTATTCAAGTATTCTAACAATGTTTCCCGTTTGGGGTCATGGGCCCCCAAAAAATTGAACAGCGCCTTGAACATTCTAGAGGCCGCACCTGACGCTGGCACGAATTTTTTCAGTTTCAGGTTCTTGCGATGCCCTTCAAAGTACTCGATCAGCTTTTTATGTTCGGCTTCTGTAAATCTTTCAATGCCATCATCGACTACTGCAGCTTTTTTAAGGGCCACAAAGGGAATACCTTCTTTGAATGTCTCGATTTGTTTTAAGACCATTTCTTCTGAAATGCTTTTTTCCTTAAGCTGTTGCAGGTCTCTTTCTGAAAATTGCACCATGGTTCACAATAGTTTATCAATATGGTTAATCGCGGTTGAAAGTCGTGTTTTTTTATCCCCCTTTAAGATAGCAAAATTGCGGTCATGCTTGACAAGCGTATCTTTAAAATATTGGAACATACGCTCTCTTTCATCGGGTTTATCCCTAAGATCGTCTTTGATCCAAGGGGTATCGATATAGGTCAAGAGATAAAGGTCATAACTGTTGGCCAAAGCATGTTTTTCTAAGATTGGATCACAATGACCAAGGTAATAAGCTTCAGAATAGACCTTCGTCTCTAAAAGATCGGTGTCACATATGAGTATCTTATTGGCCTTTTTTGCCAAATCATTTTCAATGGCCATCTGACCTTGTGCAATGGGCAACAAATCTCTCGGTTCACAGGTTTTTTGTTCCCTATCCCATTTTTCCTGAAGATATTCACGAGCGTACTCTGGTACCCATACGGTATCGTAATGGTCTGCCAATTGTTTGGCCAAAGTGGTCTTACCAGTCGATTCTGGGCCGTAGAGTACTACTTTGATCAGGTTTGAAGGTTGTTGTGCAAACT
>JANQOD010000318.1 GCA_028289745.1 Allomuricauda sp.
TGAATTAGCTATCAACACACTTCTCCCGCCCGCCTTTCTCAGTTGCACTAACTCATTATGATTTACTAACAAAACTTTAACTCTATGAAAGTAAAGAAATTGTTTGGGGCGTTGGTTACAATGCTACTCTTCGTAGCAACCGTCCAGTCCCAAGAAAAGACGATTACCGGTGCGGTCACTGACGAAGGTGGCATACCATTGCCTGGGGTCAATATCGTGGTCGAGGGCACTTCCACTGGTACCCAGACCGATTTTGATGGCAATTATACCATCAGTGCCAGTGTCGGGCAGGTTTTGGTGTTCACCTATATTGGGCAGAGAGACGAGAGAAGAACAGTAGGTGACCAAGATGTTATCAATGTACAGATGCAAGAAGATACCCAAGCACTTGAAGAAGTGGTTGTAACGGCGCAAGGTATAAGAAGAGAGAAGAAGGCTTTGGGGTATGCCGTTACCAACGTAGGCTCAGATAAAGTGGAAAACAGGCCTGAAGCTGATATTGCCAGGGTGCTCAGTGGAAAAGCTGCTGGGGTCAATGTCGTGGGAACGGGAGGTTTGGCCGGTAGTGGTACAAACATAAGAATTAGGGGCAATGTTTCCATTACAGGTAATAACCAACCGTTGTTTGTAGTCAATGGCGTTCCGTTCAATACAAGCACCAATGCAGAGAGCAACGTTACGACCGGAAACGGTTCGGTTTCCGCTTCAAGTAGGTTCTTGGATTTGGATCCCAACAACATTGAGAATATTAGTATTCTTAAAGGTCTGAGCGCTACAGTGCTATATGGTAATTTGGGTAGAAACGGTGTGATTTTGATCACTACAAAAACAGGGGCCGCAGACACAGTTGATAAAGGATTTGAAATTAGTGTCAACCAATCTGTATTCGTCAATGAAATAGCAAGTTTGCCAGACTATCAAAATATTTATGGCCAAGGAGGTGATAATACTACCAATGTTGGTTTTGTGGGCAATTGGGGTGGAAGATTTGATAGCGGAACCATTGTTCGCCATCCTTACAACCAATCGATTTTTGCAGAAGCATTTCCAGAATTTCAAGGGGTAAACATTCCTTATCAGGCGGCCACTGACAATGTTGAAGGATTTTTCAGAAAAGGTGTGGGCCGAACAACCTCTATCAATGCATCTAAAAGCACTGAAAATGTGGCCTACAATGTAAACTTTGGGCATACTGATGAAGACGGTTTTGTTCCGGGCAACAATATCAACAGAACAAATTTTGGTTTGGGTGGGTCCATAAAACTGAGCAACAAGTTCAGGGTCAATGGGTCATTCAACTTTTCTACAAGTAACTTCACCACACCCCCGGTATCGGCGGCAAATGGTACAGGTAACTTTTCAATTTTCTTCAGAACACTTTTCATACCAAGAAACCTTGATCTGAACAACCTTCCCTTTCAAAACCCATTGGATGGATCTAATGTGTACTACAGGGCGGATCAAGAAAATCCACGTTGGTTGGCGGCCAATTCGCAAGAACAGATCAAAACGAATCGTTTCTACAACTCTATAAGTACCACTTATGATTTCAGTGATAAGGTGGCGCTTACCTATAGGGTAGGGCTTGATACATATACCGAAAACCAGCAATTCTATGTGAACAAGGGTGGGGTGTCAAGTCTACTGTCACAACAAGGATTCTTAAAGACGACTTCTGGTGTAAATACGATTTGGGACCACAGTTTGATTTTGAATATCAACAGTGTTCGATTGACTGAAGAATTGGGATTGACGGGTACCTTTGGATTTAACTCCAACTCAGAATCCTTTGAAAAATTTGGTCAGGTAAGCACCGGCCAAGTAGTGTTCAATTTCATTGACCACACCAATTTTGCTACCCAAAGCAATGCCGACCCACTGGGATCAAATCTTGATTTTAGGCAAACGGTCAACACATTGGGTCTGTATGGATCGCTAGGATTGGACTATTCTAATTTTCTGTATTTGACATTAGCCGCCAGAAATGATTGGTCTTCTACTGTCGAGAAAGAAAACCGATCGCTTTTCTACCCCAGTGCATCAATGTCTTTTGTTCCGACATCGGCCATCCCTGAACTACAATCAGACTTTTTGAATTTCTTAAAGCTTAGGTTCGGATATGGTACCTCGGCCGGATTCCCCGGGCCGTACCAGACACGACCCATATTGGCTTTGGGAACGGCACAGTTCACTACGGGCTCTGGCAGGGTGATAAATGTCAACTCAAGTGGAGGTTTGGGAACCGGATTGGATGTTTTTCCCAACCCAGACCTGAAGCCTGAACTTCATAGAGAATTTGAGGCCGGTATCGAAGCAAATATGTGGGACAACAGAATCAACATGGAGGTCAGTGTCTATAAGAGAGATTCTGAAGATCAGATTCTTGGAAAAATATTGGATCCCTCAACCGGGTTTGATAGAACGACCATCAACGCGGGCAAGATCAATACAGAGGGTATCGAGATCGATTTGGGTCTAAACCTGTTTAGAAACAGTGAAGGCTTCCAATGGAGTTCTAGTTTTAACTTCACTGCAGACCAGAACGAGGTTGTGGACCTGCCTGACGGAGATGATGTATTTATCTCAGGTTTCTCCAATTTGGGCAATTATGCAATCGAAGGCCAACCCCTTGGGGTTCTTAGGGGCAGTTATGCGGTACGGGACGATGAAGGCAATCTTTTGATAAACCCTCAAGACGGTAATATCATTGATAGCGATGCCTTGGGGCTTGACAATGAGATCATCGGTGATCCCAACCCAGACTGGAGACTTGTTAATAGTAACACTTTTTCTTTCAAAGGTTTGAGCTTGGCTGCCCAATTGGAATATACCCATGGTGGAGACTTCAGCTCAACGACCATCGGAAACCTTTTGCGTAGGGGTGTCACCACAGATACCCAAGACAGGGAAGGAACCGTCATCATTCCAGGTGTATTGGCAGATCCAAATACGGGACAAGTACTTACAGATGGTTCGGGCAATTCCATTCCCAATAATATTCAGCAGGGAACCAATGAGATTTATTTCTTGAACTATCTCGATCCAAGCGGGCAGACCATTTATGATGGTTCTGTTTGGAGGCTCAGGGAAGTATCCCTTACCTATAATCTTCCAAGTAAATTCTTGGAAAAAACACCGTTCGGATCTCTTTCATTCTCCCTTTTGGGACAGAATCTGTGGTTTTGGGCACCCAATGTACCCTCTGGAACCAATTTTGACCCTGAAGTACTTAGTACAGGGGTAGGCAATGGCCTCGGACTAGATCTTCAAACTACGCCTACTGCCAGAAAGTATGGATTTAGTGTCAAAGCAACATTCTAATTAACATGGAAAAGAAAAATAGAACGATGAGAAAATATAATAAGTTAAGTATCATTGGCCTTATTGTGCTAATGTTTACCATAGGTTGTGAAACGGTCGATTTAGATCAACTCAACGATCCCAGTGAGTTAACACCGTCAAGTGCCGATCCAGAGTTGTTGTTCAACAATGTACAGTTGCGGTTTGTCAATGCAATTGCCTATAACGAGGACAATGAGGATGGAATCAATGTTAGAGCCGCCGAGTTCGTAAGGATGCAGCATCTTTTCGGAGCTTATGTAGGGCCTTTTTCACTGAGCTCGGGCAATGTCGATGACCTTTGGACCGATCTTTATAGAGAGGCGCTTCAAGATATCAATGTCTTGATACCCTTGGCAGAAGAAAGAGAACTTCAAGGTTATATCGGGGTGGCAAAAATTATACAAGCATATATCTATGTCACATTGGTCGATGTTTTTGGTGATGTGCCTTTTTCAGAGGCCTTACAGGGTAATGCGAATGCAAGTCCCTCTCCTGATGATGGGTTGACGATATATACTGCCATGTTCGATGTGATCGATGAGGGAATCGCGGCCATTAATGCTCCTGGCTCCGTTATGCCGAACGACCTGTTCTATGCAGGCAATAAGGAACAATGGGTAAGAATGGCAAATACGCTCAAATTCAAGATGTACCTACAAATGCGTTTGACCGGTGATTTCTCAAGTGAGATCAATAGTTTGATCAGTTCTGGCATTATTACCGATGCTGCCGATGATTTTCAGTTTCAGTATTCCACTACGGCCAGTACGGTAGGAGAAAGTAGACATCCGTACTATGTGCTCAATTACGATGCTGATGGGGCAGATGATTACCTGGTCAGCTACTATGTAAACCTTTTAAAAGGAGACAAAGGTTTTGAGGATCCCAGGTTAAGGTATTATTTCTACAGGCAAATTGCTGAAACTCCGTCGGGTGACGATCTTCCATGTGAAGACAATACAGTGGTAAACTTCTGTTATTTGGGTGATTTCTATTGGACCAGGGATCACGGTGATGATGATGGTGTGCCACCGGACGGATTGAAAAGAAGCACCTATGGTCTTTACCCTGTTGGGGGTGCATTTGATGCTGACAACTTTACCAATGTCGCCAATACTGTAGGTGCGGGTGGCGCAGGCATCTTCCCGTTTATGTTGTCTTCATATGTAAAGTTCCTACAAGCTGAATCTGCATTGGTGTCTGGTACTACAGGAAACCCGAGGGCACTATTAGAGCAAGGAATACGCGAGTCGATGGACAAGGTACTCAATTTTGCCCCTGCACAGGTCGATGCTGCCTTTGCGGCGACCAGTACTGATGTAGATGATTATGTTACGTTTGTTCTGGGGCAATATGATGCTGCGGCAGATGATACGGAAAGATTGGATATCATCATGAAGGAATATTATATTGCGCTTTGGGGCAATGGTTTAGAGGCTTACAATAACTATCGTAGAACAGGATTGCCAAGTGATCTTTCCGATCATGTGGGAACTCCCGGAGCATTTCCCCGAACTTTCCTATATCCGGCAACGGTGGTGAACACAAACTCCAACATTTCGCAGAAGGAGATTACGGTGAGAACCTTTTGGGATACAAACCCGGCCGATCTGGATTAACTTTTAAAGCAAGAAAAATGAAAATACCAAATAGAATTTATAGTAAATTAAGTATTGCCGCTTTGGCAGTTGTGGCGGTGGTCGGTTTTTCACTGATTTCATGTGAAGACGACGACAAGAACAATCTGAATGATTTTCTTGCCACGGGAGGGTTTGTAAGATTTGCAAGTGTAAATCCACCTGTTGTTATCGGGGTAAACGACGTAAGTGAGGTCACCTACGCTTTTGATTTGATCGACGGCAATGGTACCGCGGCCTTGTATGACCTAGATCTGTATGCAACGTTATCTGGTACGACCACTGATACGGTAAATGTAGAAGACATTACGTCTTTTCCGGCATCTCTCTCATTCAACGCCGGTGATTTGGCTTCTTTGCTCGGTGTCAGTGTTGATGATTTTAATTTCGGAGATCAATTCTTCTTCACGGCAACCGTTACTACCGATGAAGGTGTTGAATATAGTGGAAGCCCGAGATTAGACTTTATCGAGGTAACGCTTGAAGATGGTGTTTATTTCGATACAGATGGCGATGAGGTGACCATAGGCCCTACAGATGAAATCTATTCGGCACCCGATGGTACCCTTTTTGTGGCCAGGGGGGGCAACAATACAGATGACCTCTTGGATGAAGAGGGCTATTTGCAAGCCTTTGAGTTTGACTTCACCATTGCTTGTCCTGCATTGACGGATACAAGTTCATTTGCGGGAACATACGATGTCGTCAGCCATACCTATGCAGGTTTTGGTTTCCCCACCGAAACGGGTATCGAGATAGTTTCGGGCCCGGCCAGTAATCAACTCACCATTGTGGGTGGCATATATTCAACTTTGGGATCCGCTGATCTGATACTTGATGTTGATTTAAGTACAGGCACTACTTCCATTGCCAGTGCATCGAATGGTTCGGCAGCTTGGAATGCATTTGGCTTGAACGCGGTCTATTCAGGTTCTGGGGGTACGGGCCTGTCACTAGAGTGCCTTACACCACAACAGGTTGCCTTCAACTTAGAGACAGACTGTTGTATTGGCAACAATGTGGTGATGGTAAAACAATGATGTTGTTTAGACTATCAAAGCAGTAATATAGATTTAAAAGTTTTTGACTTTCGACCAAAAGGGCTGCCTCTTAAATGTGGGCGGCCCTTTTTTTATTGGGCCGATCTTTAGAATGTACTGGTCAGTTTTTCCACTAAGGGCTATCTTTGCCAAAACATTGGTTTCATGATTGCCACCATTTGCAGAAAAGCGCATTTCAATGCTGCCCATAGGCTGCACAACCCTAATTGGAGTGATGAGAAGAACGTCGAGGTTTTTGGTAAGTGCAACAGCCCAAATTACCATGGCCATAATTTTGATTTAGAGGTAAGGGTAAGGGGTGAAGTGGACCAAGATACCGGTTTTATTATGGATTTGGCCGAACTGGGCCAGCTCATAAGGGAAAAAGTTGAAGAACGCTTCGATCATAAGAACTTGAACGAAGACTGCCCAGAATTCAAGAGCATGCTTCCCTCGACGGAAAATTTTGTAAAGGTCATCTATGATATATTGAAACCCGAGCTGAAATCTGGGCAAAAACTGCACATTACCCTGCACGAAACACAAAAGAATTCTGCAGAGTATGGAGATTGGTGACAAATTTCCGATATTTGCCGCCTCAGCGGAATAACGGCTTTAGTTAACCGCCCGCAGAATATGTTCGGAGTATTAGCTCAGTTGGTTTAGAGCGCTGCCTTGACAGGGCAGAGGTCACTGGTTCGAATCCAGTATACTCCACTACTTCTTTTTTAAAAGGAAACAGCGCATGCTGTTGACTTACCGAACCAGTTTATCCTATTTTTAGAGGCTATTTTATATACGGTATCCCGTACCGTGCGCGGAACGAACCCCAAGGGAGTGGCGATCAAATTCCATTTGGGCACCTTTGAGACGATTTTGAGAAAACCATCAGAGTGGGTAAAAACACCGTTGCATTCGATCAGGACCACGGTTTCGAGCGTTTGGGTCGAGAAACCGTTTTCTAAGAGTAAAGACTGCCCTTTTCGGGATTGGAACGGGACGAACTCAAAAACTTCTTGTGGTGCTACTTTAAAAAGCCAATTGACCACGCCATTGCAGAGATTGCATTCCCCATCGAATATGATCAGACTTTTTTTCATGAACCAAGCGGTATTGGTGACTTGGTCGGGCAGGGGGGCCAACTATTTCACAAGAAAGCGATATTTCACAAAATTTTAATATTTGCTAGAGCAGATCTAAGAGGCGTTCCAATGCCATACCCCGTGAGCCCTTGATCAGAATGGTAGAGGGCGCTAAGAGATTTTCCTTTAAATGATCGGCCATTTTCTGAAAATCCCCGAATTTTTGAAAACCGTTTTCGGTCTGGCTGAAATGCTTACCGATGAGATAAACATGGTGAAGTCTTAAATCGGTGACAATATCAGTGATCTTTTGATGTTCTTGGGCCGAGGCTTCACCAAGTTCGAACATGTCGCCCAAAAACAAGACTTTTGGGGTACCTGCCATGGTGGTAAAATTCTTCAGTGCGGCCAACATACTGGTCGGGTTGGCATTGTAGGCATCCAGCACGATCGTATGATTATTCTTTTTTAAGACTTCTGACCTGTTGTTTGCAGGGCGATAGCCCTCTAGGGCCAATTTTATATCATTCTTGGGTACATTGAAGTACTTGCCCATGGTGATGGCAATGGCACAGTTGCTAAAATTGTATTCCCCGATCAATTGTGTTTCAATTTGCAGCCCTTCAAATTCGATG
>JANQOD010000212.1 GCA_028289745.1 Allomuricauda sp.
GACAGGGCTATACCCAGGGTGTTGGTCTATCATATCAAGTCGATTTCAATAGTTTTAGGGACCTTCTTCGAAAAGTCTTTCAAAAGAAAGAGAAAGCCATAGAAGATCAACCGCCCGAAAGCATTCCCTCAAATGTTATGGGAAAAGATAGCTTGGTTCGTTTTTATACGAAGACCAATTCTCCGAAGAAGTAAGGTATGAAATCCATAAATTTCCCCGTCCATAATCAAAGAGAATAAAACGAAAACGTTTGAATTTTTGCTTGATTGGAAATAAGGGCCAGATGGTGTAAATTCTTTGCAATAAGTTTGCTAGCTTTGCTATCGCAAAAATTCTAATGGCTTCAGAAATCAAGAAAATAGCGGTATTCACCTCAGGGGGCGATTCTCCGGGAATGAATGCTGCAATCCGTTCAGTGGTACGTACCTGTGCCTATATGAAACTCGAGTGCATGGCGATCTATAGGGGGTACCAAGGCATGATAGACGGCGATTTCAAGAAAATGGATGCCCGTAGTGTGAATAACATCATCAACAAAGGGGGCACGGTATTGAAATCTGCCCGGTGCGAAGAGTTCAGAACAAAGGAAGGAAGACAGAAAGCTTACGACCAGTTGAAAAAGAACAATATCGATGCTTTTGTGGTAATCGGGGGCAATGGCAGTTTCTCAGGGGCCCAATTGTTCAATGAAGAGTTTGGCTTTCCGGTAATTGGTATTCCAGGTACAATTGACAATGATATACTGGGTACCTCATATACCATTGGTTTTGATACCGCCATCAATACGGTGGTAGAGGCCATTGACAAGATTCGCGATACCGCAAGCTCACACAACCGATTGTTCTTCATCGAGGTGATGGGCCGTGATGTGGGCCATATCGCTTTGAATTCAGGTGTTGGAGCGGGTGCCGAAGAGATATTGATCCCTGAGCAGAACTTGGGGCTCGAGCGATTGCTCGATTCTTTGAAAAGAAGTAAGAAATCTGGAAAATCGTCAAGTATCGTAATAGTCGCCGAAGGTGATAGGATCGGTAAGAATGTCTTTGAATTAAAAGAGTATGTCGAAGAACATTTGCCCATTTATGATGTGCGGGTCTCAGTTTTGGGCCATATGCAACGTGGCGGCGGCCCTACTTGTTTTGACAGGGTACTGGCCAGTAGAATGGGGGTAAGGGCCGTTGAAGCCCTTCTAGAGGGTAAAACGAACTATATGGTGGGTATTCGTGATACGAAGCTGGTACTTGTTCCGATTGAAGAGGCAATAAGTGCACACACTGCCATTGATGAAGAACTCATCAGGGTTTCCGATATTATGACAACATAGCGTATAACTTTAAAAAACAACAAAATGTCAACATTGAAAATAGGAATTAACGGATTTGGTAGAATAGGAAGATTGGTATTCAGGTCAACGGTAAAACGAGATAACATAGATGTAGTGGCCATTAACGATTTGTTGGATGTCGAGCACTTGGCCTATTTGTTGAAGTACGATTCGGTACATGGAAGATTTGATGGTACCGTAGAGGTCAAAGACGGTCATTTGGTGGTAAACGGCAAGACCGTTCGAATAACTGCAGAAAGGGATCCCAAAAACTTGAAGTGGGATGAAGTAGGTGCTGATATCGTGGCTGAATGTACCGGAATTTTCACCACTTTGGAAACCGCCCAGTACCATATCGATGGAGGTGCCAAGAAAGTTGTCATTTCAGCGCCTTCAAAAGACGCCCCCATGTTTGTTATGGGTGTCAACCATGATCAGATAAAGGTTAGCGACAATATAGTTTCGAATGCCTCTTGTACCACAAACTGTTTGGCGCCGCTTGCCAAAGTGTTGAATGATGAATTTGGAATTGAAGAAGGGCTGATGACAACCGTGCATGCCACTACGGCCACTCAGTTGACTGTTGATGGCCCCTCGAAAAAAGATTATCGGGGAGGTAGAAGTGCCATGATCAACATCATTCCTGCATCAACAGGTGCCGCCAAGGCGGTTACAAAAGTTATCCCAGAATTGGAAGGAAAACTTACCGGTATGGCATTCAGGGTACCAACGGCAGATGTCTCAGTGGTTGACTTGACCGTACGACTTGAAAAAGAGACATCCTACGATGAAATCAAAAAAGCGTTCAAAAAAGCTTCAGAAGGAAGTTTGAAAGGTATTTTGGGTTACACCGAAGAAGCCGTGGTCTCACAAGACTTTGTGGGTGATGCACGCACCAGTATTTTTGATGCCGGGGCCGGTATCGAATTGAACTCGAAGTTTTTCAAGGTCGTATCATGGTATGACAATGAGGCGGGTTATTCGCACAAATTGGTCGATTTGGCCGAGCATGTAGCTAACCTCTAGCCTACGCGCTAACCACCTAACCAAACATAGTACATGATATTGATTGTCGACAGTGGAGCGACCAAATCAGATTGGATCGCCCTTGATGAAAAAGGCGAAAAGCTTTTCAATACCCAAACGCTAGGTTTGAGTCCTGAGGTATTGACCAAAGAGGTCATCGAAGATCGGCTGGCCAATAATTTTGAGCTCTCAAAGAACAGGGAAAAAGTTGCCCAATTGTTTTTCTACGGTGCCGGCTGCGGTACAGATCGTATGAAACGATTTTTGAAAGGCATTTTCAACGTTTTTTTCCCCCAGGCAAAGATCGAGGTGAACGAAGATACCTTTGCGGCCATTTATTCGACCACGACAATAGGTAACCCTGGTATCGTCTGTATTTTGGGCACTGGATCGAATTGCAGCTACTATGATGGCCACCAGTTATTTCAAAAAGTCACCTCATTGGGTTATATTTTGATGGATGATGGTAGCGGTAATTTCTTTGGAAGAAAACTCTTGAGGGATTACTATTACCACAAAATGCCACAAGATCTCGGTATCAGGTTTGCCAAAGAGTTCGATCTCGATGCCGATGTCATCAAAGAGAACCTGTACAAGCAGCCAAATCCGAACACCTATCTTGCCAAGTTTGCGCGTTTTATCGTTGAGAACAAAGAGCATCCGTATTGCAAAGGGGTAATTCACAAGGGTTTTCAGCAATTTGTAAACAACCATATCATGCAATTTGAACTGGCGACGAAAGTGCCCATTCATTTTGTGGGTAGCATAGCCTATTATCTACAAGAAGAGTTGAAAACTGTCATTAAGAACAATGATTTGATATTAGGGGCGATTCGCCAAAGGCCGATCGATGGTCTGGTCGAGTTTCACAAAAGCACTATTTGATCGCTATCATCGAAATTTCGACATTGACGAATTTGGGCAGGTTGGCCACTTCTACCGTCTCTCTCGCAGGGGCAGAGTCGACATTGAAATAAGAACCGTACACCTCATTGATCGCTGCAAATTGGTGCATGTCTTTCAAGAATATTGAGGTCTTTACCACATTTTCAAAGGTCATTTCAGCTTCGGTTAGAATGGCCTTTATGTTTTCCATGCACTGTTGGGCCTCCGTTTTGATATTGCCCGATACCAATTCACCGGTTTTTGGATCCATGGGTATCTGACCCGAGATGTACAATGTTCCGTTTGATAAAACCGCTTGGTTATAGGGCCCTATGGGTACAGGGGCATGTAAAGTATTGATTATTTTTTTCACGACGCTCATTACTTATTGTCAATAATTTAATCCAAAATCCAAAATCCAGTGGCAATTATTATCGCCTTCCCAGTCTACGCTGGCTGCGTTGTTCCCATTTCACATCTTGCAGTATTGAACTGCTGATACCGATAAAAAAGTCCCATCGTTCGTTTGTGCCAAAGGGCACCCAATTGAAACGCAGATCAAAACTGCCAAGATTTCGTTGGAATCTGAATTGGGTCAGTGTGAAGCCCTTGTTCTTAAAATCGTATCCTGACGAAAAGCCGAGACTCCATTTGGGGGTCAGCTCAATATTGCCCGAGAACATTAGCGAATTATTGGTGATCTCACTTTGGCGATTACTGTTGTTATAGCTAGTAGCATATGCCAAGCGTAGGTCCCATGGCAGTTTTGTGTTATAAATGGGTATCTCTTCATCATAATCATTTTTTCGCTCATCCGCCCTACGGTTGGCAGCTATATCAAAACCCTGACCGAAAAGATCGTCTGTTCTGCCCCCGCTTGCTGCTCGATAGTACTCATCGCCATCCGGTTCTTCCTCTGTATCTTTTTTATCTTTTTTCTTGAACGTATCACTATTCAATGTATACCCTATGTTCAAACTCGCCCGTGTCAAACGAAACAATCCTCCACCACTATTAATGTTCAAAGTATTGATTCGACGTCCATTGTTGTCAATGGCATACGGATCAAGAATACCGGTGAAGTTGATAGACATCTTATTGTTGAGTATCGTAGTGCCCCCGTTAAAACTTACAGGGGACAATTTGAGCGAATCTGCCTCAAAATTATAGGAGGCTGCGAAGTTGAGGTTGCTCAATAAGGATATCTTTTTTGGCTCTGTTGCCGTTGAGTCTTTGTCCCTGACCTTGGCTTCCAAAGTGTTTTGTAGTGAAAAACTCAACGAATTGGATTTGTTGAGACTGGGCGCCCCGTTCAAAGTACCTTCAAAACGGCTGTATAATACCTCTTCACCATCCAGATTGGTATAAGAATCATAGAATTGTTCAAATGAAGGGGTGAAGCCCCAACCTATCGATGGGCGCATGACATGGCGAATGGCCTGTATTTTTTTATCTTCCCCAAAATTGAAGGTGCCATAAAGAGTGGTACCGATACTCGCATTTAAACCGTAGCGATTATAGCGGTCAAAACCGCTAACGGTATCCAAGACCACTTCACGGTTGCTCTCTGGGTCGTCGGGATCCAGACCCCGTTCGAAGGTCTCCAAAGTCCAGACATCCTCATAATTGGCGCCAACGGTCACACTGAAATATTTGGCCACTTTGAAGTTGGTGCTCAGCGGTATGGTATGGCGGGCACCTACACGGGCATCATCGAACATTTTTGGGGTGAAAAAAAGTGAATCGGTGGTCGTAATACGGTTTTCGGCCCTAAGATTATATTGTAGGTTGAAGTTTTGAATGATTCCCTTTTTAAGGCCATCCCTTTTGGCAAAGGGAAAAACACGTTCCATACTGGCCTGTAGGGTCGGGAGTGTCAAATTAATGGCCTCGGTATTGGTGTTTTGGTTGTGTGTGGCGGTCAGGCTCAGATTCACCGATGGATAGGCCGGGAAGGTCTTAGAATATGAAATCGAAGACGATAAGTTGTTATTTTGGGTATTGGCCAGGTTTACCTGATTGGCCGATTGTCTGAAATAGTTGCTACTGCCCAAATTGACCGAAGCCGAAAACCGGGAATTCGGATTTGCCTTTGGATCTTGCGAATGGGTAATCTGTAGGTTATAGATCGTACTTCGGCTAAAGTCTGAAAACCCTTTTTGGCTAGTGACCAAATTCTCAAACCTAAAATTGATATTGCCCCTAAACTTGTAGCGTTTCGTATAAATGGATTGCGTTCTGAAACCATAACTTCCATTAGTGAAAAAATCACCCAGAATACTAAAATCGACATAGTCGCTGATAGGAAAATAATATCCTCCGTTTTGTATGAAATAACCACGTTGTGGGTCATTTCCGAAAGTAGGAAATATGAGTCCCGCGGTCCTTCCAGTGGTCAGTGGAAAATAGGCAAAAGGCAGCGCAATAGGAGTGGGTACGTCAACTATGTACATATTGCTGAACCCGGCGATGATTTTCTTGCCGGGCACAAATTTTGCCTTTCTGATCCTAATGTAATAATCCGGGTCGATGGTATCTTTCGAGGTCGTCAGTTTGCCATCCTTTAAAAAATAGACCGAGTCATTCTCTTTTTTGGTCACTTCGGCCAATACTTTCATGGCATCAGAACCAAACGACCCCAAACCTGCCTGTTGTTCGGTACGGGAATTGAAGATCAAGGCTTTTTGGGTATCAAAGTTGAATCGGATTGAATCAGGAATTACCTCATTGTTACCCTGTTTGAAGTAGGGGAGTTGTGAGTAAGTGCTGTCAGCCGGATTAAAAATACGACCTGCATAGACCTCGTTCTTGACATAGTCTAACACAATGATACCGGCCTTCAGCTCGGTATCTTGATAATAGATTTCTGCCTCATCATAAAGATAGATTTTCTGCTCTGTTTGGCTAATTCGTACATAATCTTTCGCCTTATACTTTATTTTGTCAAGCAATAGGGCCTTTTTCTTCGGAACGGTATCGGTTTCCGTAGAATCAAGCGGAATGGAATCATTTAAAATGTTCGGGGGAATCAAAGGGGCTTTGATCGAATCTTGTACCGCTTTGATGGGCAACGGAACAATGGGGTCTTCTTGTGCCGAAGCCACCACGCCCATGAACAACAGAAATAGGAGTGGAAAAAAATGTTTGTTTGCTTGCAACGCGATAAATCCTATTTTTGTGATAGCTTGGCTTGGTTTTTGAAGTCCAAACTTACACATATTTTTCATTCTGTTACTTGGACTTCACTTTATTTTAACCAGCCATAACCTTTACAAATCAAGGGCACTTATGACTAAAAACAAGTTGGTTTTTCTGATTTTTTCGGCAACCGCGATTCTTCTCCTTTCCTTTAAAAAAAATGATGTAGATACAGTGTTGAACGATGAATTTGTAGTCGTTTTGGATGCTGGCCATGGCGGCCACGACCCGGGAAATCTGGGTAACGGCTATCTTGAAAAAGAAATAGCCCTGAACATCGTTCTAAAAGTTGGTGAACAACTTGAAAAGAGCCCAAATGTAAAGGTCATATACACACGAAAAGACGATTCGTTTGTTGATTTGTACATACGGGGAAAGATAGCCAACGATGCCGATGCAGACCTTTTTGTTTCGGTACATTGTGATTCACATAACTCAGATGCATATGGGGCCGGCACCTTTGTATTGGGCCTACATGCCAATAAGCAGAATTTTGAGGTGGCCAAAAAGGAAAACTCCGTTATCTATCTCGAAGACAATTATGAAGAAAAATATGCCCAATACGATATCAACTCTCCCGAATCGGTCATTGGCCTGACCATCATGCAAGAAGAGTTCTTGGATCAAAGCATTCAACTGGCAAAATTTTTACAAAACAATTTTACGGCCAAATTAAGCCGCAAAGACCGAAAGGTCAAACAAGCTGGCTTCATCGTATTGCACCAGACCTTCATGCCCAGCGTGTTGATCGAGGCCGGATTTTTGACCAACAAAAAAGAGGGGGCCTATCTGAATTCAAAAAAAGGACAGCAAGAAATGGCCAAGGCCATTGCCGATGCCATATTGGCCTACAAAGAAAACGTCGCCCCCAATATCGAAAAACTTCAGCCGCCCACCCAAGAGCCGACTGTGGAAGTGGTCGAAAAAACGCCCAGTACCAAGGTCAAAGAACCTGAAAAAAAGCAACAAACCACCAATGCTGGGTTACCAGTAAGCTCGTCTGAAGAGAAAAAGGAGGAAACCGTGGTAGTGGTCAAAAAGAAAGACCCTGTAGAAAAAACGCCCAAAGAAGCGGTATCTGCAAATATTATCTTCAAGGTACAGTTGATGGCAAGCTCTAAGGTGATTCCCTTGGATGGTGATTATTTCAATGGTCTCAATACCTTGACAAAAGAACCGTATAAAAACCTTTATCGATATATGTACGGCGAGACCAATTCTTATCTGAAGGCTAAACTACTGAAGTCAAATGCCGATGCCAAAGGGTACACCACGTCATATATCGTGGCCTATAGAGACGGTGCCAGAATACCTGTAAGCGAGGCTCTGAAATACGTTCCTGAACAATAGCCGCTTTGAGAAAAATATTCCTAATTTTGTTAGAAACGGAAAAACACAGTTTTTGAAGCTCTCTAGAGAAGTTAAAACGGCGATCATAGTCTTAATCGGGATATTCTTGTTCATATTGGGCTATAGTTATCTTAAATCAAATTCCCTTTTTGATAAATCGAAGACATTTTATGCTGTTTACAACCACGTGGGTGGACTGCAGACGGGCACCCAAGTCTCTGTCAACGGATTAAATGTGGGCAACGTTGTCGATATCAAGTTTAAAGACGAATCGGGCCAATTGTTGGTTACTTTCTCGGTGAACAAAGACTTTGAGTTTTCAAAAAACAGCAAGGCAGAACTATACGACACCGGGATAATTGGGGGCAAAGGAATTCAAATAATCCCAGTTTTTGACGGTGCCCCTCCCGCACAATCAGGCGATACCCTGAAGACCGGTATCAGACCTGGCATTACAGAATTGGTACAAGAAAAGTTGACCCCATTGCAGATGAAGGTAGAAGGGGCTTTTTCACATGCCGATTCGCTATTGATGAATGTGAACACCATGCTTGACGACCCAACAAAGAGAGACCTTCAGCAAAGCATAGCAGGGTTGAACCAATTGATAAAAAGTATTCAGGGAAGCGCTGATAAAATGAATCAATTGTTGGGCAATAACCAACAGCAGTTAGATAGCGCAATAAAGAATTTCAACACCATGACAGCCAATTTCTCAAAATTGTCCGAAGACTTGGCGAATGCCGGTCTTGACAAAACCTTGGCCAATCTTCAGACCTCATTGACCAACTTGAACGCAGTACTGTCAAAAGTTGAGAAAGGAGAGGGATCATTGGGCAAACTGGTCACCGATGATGAACTGTACAAAAATCTCTCTGAGGCTTCCCGAGAATTGGATTTATTGCTACAAGATTTTAGGTTGAATCCAAAGCGGTACGTGAACGTTTCCGTTTTCGGCAAAAAACAGAAAGAATATACTTTGCCCGAAGATGACCCTGCTGAAAAACCGGATAATAACTAGATGGAGATATTGCCTAACATTCTTTTTGCAGTGGCCTTGGTCATAGGGATCGGTTTTTTTGCCGGAAACATTAAAAAACTCATTAGAAACATCAAGTTGGGCAAAGAGGTCGAGATTGACGACAGCCCTACCAAGCGGTTCAAAAATATGGCCATGATTGCCCTTGGGCAATCGAAAATGGTGGTTCGGCCCATTGCAGGTCTCATGCACATTATCGTCTATGTGGGTTTCATCATCATCAATATCGAAGTGCTCGAAATCATCATCGATGGGCTCTTTGGCACCCACAGGATTTTTGCTTCATTGGGGGTGTTCTATGATTTTTTGATAGCCTCGTTTGAGATTTTGGCCCTTTTGGTCATCATTGCCGTCCTTATTTTTTGGATACGGCGTAACGTCATACGTTTACAGCGATTCATCAAACCAGAGATGAAGGGTTGGCCAAAGACCGATGCCAATTGGATTCTGTACATCGAGTTCATACTCATGGCGCTTTTCTTGACCATGAATGCCACAGATGCCAAGTTACAGCAACTGGGGGCTTTGCATTACCAAGAGGCGGGTACGTTTACCATAAGCCAATTCTTGTTGCCTTTGTTCGATACAATGTCAATACAAACCTTGATCTTCATTGAGAGAACGGCTTGGTGGTTGCATATTTTGGGCATTTTGTTCTTTTTGAATTATCTGTACTATTCGAAGCACCTTCACATTCTTCTTGCTTTTCCAAATACGTATTATGGAAAACTAAAACCCCAAGGTCAATTTGAAAACCTTGGTTCGGTCACCAAAGAGGTCAAACTGATGCTAGACCCCAATGCAGACCCTTTCGCTGCACCTGCAGATGATGCTCCCCCACCAGAAAAATTTGGCGCTTCTGATGTGATGGATTTGACCCGTGTACAGCTATTGAATGCTTACACCTGTACCGAATGTGGCCGCTGTACTTCTGAATGCCCGGCCAATCAAACAGGAAAGAAACTTTCTCCACGAAAAATAATGATGGATACACGTGACCGGCTTGAAGAAGTGGGCAAGAATATCGATGGCAACAAGGGCGAGTTCAAAGCCGATGGAAAACAATTGCTCGATGATTACATCACCCGAGAAGAACTTTGGGCCTGTACCACGTGCAATGCCTGTGTAGAAGCCTGTCCGGTCAGTATAGATCCCTTATCGATTATCATGTCGATGCGACAGTACTTAGTAATGGAACAGTCTGCAGCACCTACAGAATTAAACAATATGATGTCGAATATAGAAAATAACGGTGCGCCATGGCCTTATAATCAAATGGACCGTTTAAATTGGGTAAACGAATAGATAATCTAGAACTATGAGCGAAGCACTTCGCGTAAAAACCATGGAAGAATTTGTGGCTCAGGGCAAACGGCCAGAAATATTATTTTGGGTTGGTTCTGCAGGCAGTTACGATGATAGGGCCAAAAAGATCTCTAGGGCTTTCGTGAAAATACTTAATAAAGCGAATGTCGAATTTGCGGTATTGGGGCCTGAGGAAAGCTGCACCGGTGATGTGGCAAAGCGTGCAGGCAATGAGTTCTTGTTTCAAATGCAAGCCATGATGAACATAGAAGTTTTAAATGGTTATGAAATAGAGCGTATTGTAACCTGCGATCCACATTCTTTCAATACGTTGAAAAATGAATATCCGAGTTTAGGTGGAAACTACGAGGTTGTTCACCATTCACAATACATCAAGGAATTAATGGATAATGGTCGCCTATCTGTGGAAGGTCAGGTTTACAGAGGAAAGAAGATTACCTTTCATGACCCTTGTTATTTAGGAAGAGCCAACAAGGTTTATGATGCGCCAAGAGACCTTCTTAAGAAAACCAATGCCCAATTTATAGAAATGAAACGCCACAAAAGAAACGCTTTATGTTGTGGTGCCGGGGGCGCCCAAATGTTCAAGGAACCTGAAAAAGGGGATATGGATATCAACGTACTACGTACCAAAGAGGCTTTGGAAACCAGTCCTAACATTATTGCTACGGGCTGTCCTTATTGCAATACAATGATGACCGATGGAATCAAAGCACATGAAAAGGAAGATAGTGTTACCGTGTTGGATATAGCCGAACTTATTGCAAATTCTATTTGATATGCTAGTCGATTTTCAAGAACTCCCGAGCCATTCAAGAATTTGGATCTATCAGGCCAACCGTGGTTTTTCAGATACTGAGCTTGAAGAGTTAAAAACTGAACTGAACAGGTTTTTACAACAGTGGACAGCCCACGGCAGTGAATTGCAGGCCGGCTATGAAATTCCCTACAAACGATTCATTGTTATTGGATTAGATCAGTCACGGGCCAGTGCCTCGGGCTGCTCAATCGATGCTTCGGTACACTTTATCCAACAACTGGAAAAAAAATACGGGGTCGATTTGCTCGACAAGATGAACGTTTCATACAAACAAGGCGAGTTTGTAGCACATAAATCCCTTAAAGATTTTAAGAAAATGGCCAAAGAACGGGCGGTTTCAAAAAATACCGTGGTTTTCAACAACTTAGTGGCCACCAAACAAGAGTATCTTGAGAATTGGGAAGTGCCCGCAGCAGAGAGCTGGCATGCCCGTTTTATGTGATTTTAACGATTCTTTAGTGCCGATTGCCCTGAT
>JANQOD010000333.1 GCA_028289745.1 Allomuricauda sp.
GCGATACGGGCAGCTTCTATCTGACGTGAGGTGATGAAATGTGAATCAAGTGATTTGATACCGAACATTCCGTTCGAAAGCTGGTGCCCTCGCTGTGAAATGCCTTTCATCCTACCCTTTTGGGCCTTACGAAATTTTGTTCTTTTCGGCTGTAACATCTTACTTAATTATTCTTTACAAATTACTTTCTGCGACGTTGCCTCTTGGCGCCATCTTGTTTGCCTCCCTTGCCTTGTCCTTTTGACAATCCAACCAAAGGTGAAAGCTCTCTTTTGCCATATACCTCGCCTTTCATGATCCAAACCTTGATGCCTAGACGGCCATAAGTGGTATGGGCCTCTGCCAAGGCATAGTCAATATCGGCCCTGAAAGTTGATAATGGGATCCTTCCTTCCTTATACGACTCTGAACGCGCCATCTCAGCACCGTTCAATCGGCCAGAAATCTGAATTTTGATACCTTCGGCATTCATTCTCATGGCCGCAGCGATAGCCATTTTAATGGCCCGTCGGTATGAGATACGACTCTCGATCTGCCTTGCGACACTGGCGGCCACCAAATTGGCATCAAGCTCTGGTCTTTTTATTTCGTGAATGTTGATCTGAACCTCTTTATTGGTGATCTTCTTCAACTCTTCTTTCAACTTGTCAACTTCTTGCCCCCCCTTACCGATGATGATACCGGGTCGTGCCGTGGTAATGGTAATGGTGATCAACTTCAGTGTTCTTTCAATGATTACCCTAGAAACACTGGCCTTCGCCAAACGGGCGTGTATATACTTTCTGATCTTATCGTCTTCAGCCAGTTTATCGCCATAATCGTTGCCGCCGTACCAGTTGGATTCCCATCCTCTGATTATTCCCAAGCGATTTCCTATCGGATTGGTTTTTTGTCCCATATTATGCTCTAGCTTTCTACATTATTGTTAGAACCCAAAACCAAGGTCACATGGTTTGAGCGTTTTCGTATTCTGTGCGCCCTGCCTTGTGGGGCGGGTCGCAATCTTTTCAGCATTGTGCCACCATCAACACGGATTTCTTTAATGAAAAGATCGGCATCTTCAATGTTGGCATCTTCGTTCTTTGCTTCCCAATTGGCAATGGCCGAAAGCAACAGTTTTTCCAATCTTCTCGAGGCTTCCTTTTGATTGAAGCGCAAAATGGCCAATGCCATCTCAATTTGCTTGCCCCTTATCAAATCAGCCACCAAGCGCATTTTTCGGGGTGATGTCGGGCAATTGTTCAATTTGGCAAACGCCATATTTTTTTTCTCTGCCTTGAATCGTTCAGCCATTTGTCTTTTTCGAACTCCCATAGCTTACTTTTTTCCTTTGTTTTTGGCACCGGCATGACCCCTGAAAGATCGAGTCGGTGAAAATTCGCCCAATTTGTGTCCGACCATATTCTCAGTAATATATACGGGCACAAATTGCCTTCCGTTGTGCACTGCTATGGTCTGACCTACAAAGTCTGGTGTTATCATCGAAGCCCTTGACCAGGTCTTGATCACGCTTTTCTTGCCCGAATCAATGTTCTGTTGGACTTTCTTCTCTAGACTGTGGTGAACGTATGGTCCTTTTTTTAATGAACGTGCCATTTACTTTCGTTTTATTTCTTTCTACGTTCTATGATATATCTGTTGCTGTCTTTGGTTCTGGAACGGGTTCTGTAGCCTTTGGCCGGAATACCGTTCTTAGATCTTGGGTGACCGCCCGAGGCCCTACCTTCGCCACCCCCCATTGGGTGATCGACAGGGTTCATGGCCACTGGTCTTGTTCTGGGGCGTCTGCCCAACCATCTGCTTCTGCCCGCTTTACCCGATACCAACAACTGGTGATCTGAGTTTGAAACGGCACCAATGGTCGCCAAACATGTGGCCAATACCATTCGGGTCTCGCCTGAGGGTAATTTTATGGTCACAAACTTGCCGTCTTTCGCCATCAACTGTGCAAAAGTACCCGCGCTCCTTGCCATTACGGCTCCCTGACCAGGTCGCAGTTCAATGCAAGAAATAATGGTACCCAAGGGAATACCGCCCAATGGCATGGCATTACCAATCTCTGGTGCTGCCTTCTCACCTGCAATGACCTTTTGACCTACCTTTAGCCCATTTTGGGCAATGATATATCTTTTTTCACCGTCCTTATATTGCAACAGGGCGATGAACGCCGTTCTGTTTGGATCGTACTGTATTGATTTCACTTCAGCCTCGACACCTTGCTTATCACGTTTGAAATCAATGACACGATACCTTCTTTTATGACCACCACCCCTATGGCGCATGGTCATTTTTCCTTGACTGTTTCTACCTCCTGTCTTTTTTAACGGAGCAAGCAAGCGCTTCTCCGGCTTATCAGCAGTAAGCGCGTCAAATCCGTTTACTACTCTAAAACGCTGACCAGGAGTTATGGGTTTTAATTTTCTAACTGACATTACCCTTACTTATATATTACTGTAAAAATCAATGATATCTCCTTCTGCAACATCGACAATCGCCTTTTTCAAGGCATTGGTCTTACCTTGCTGGATACCTGTTTTTGTATATCTGGTTCTTCTGTTCGGGCCATAGTTCATGGTTCTTACCTTTTCAACAGAAACACCATAGGTTGCCTCAACCGCTTCTTTGATCTGCAACTTGTTGGCACTGGGATCAACGTAGAAACCATAGCGATTGAAAAGCTCGCTGTCTGCGGTCATTTTTTCGGTAATGATAGGCCTTATCAACACACTCATTTTTGTTTCTATTTACTTAGGTTCGACTGAATTTCTTCCACGGCGCTTTCAACAAGCACAAGACTTTTTGCATTTAGAATCTTGTAAGTATTTAATTCTGAGTTAGTTATAACTTCAGAACGCTTCAAATTACGCGACGACAAATATACGTTATTATTCATGCCGCCCAACACGATCAAAGACTTTTTGTCTTCAAGGCCCAATGATTTTAAAATCTGCACGAAATCTTTGGTCTTTGGCGCATCGATATTGAAGTCTTCAACAACCATTAATTCTTTCTCTCGAGACTTAAGGCTCAAAGCAGATTTTCTGGCCAAGCGCTTGACGTTCTTGTTCAGTTTTTGGGCGTACGATTTTGGTCTGGGGCCAAAAACCCGACCTCCACCTTTGAAGATTGGAGATTTGATACTACCGGCCCTGGCGGTACCCGTACCTTTTTGCTTCTTTATCTTGCGGGTACTTCCGGCAATCTCTGCACGCTCTTTCGCCTTGTGCGTACCCTGTCTTTGATGGGCCAAGTACTGTTTCACATCCAAATAGATGGCATGCTCGTTTGGTTCTATGGCAAAAACATCGTCAGAAAGTTCAACTTTTCTTCCGGTTTCTTTTCCCTTGATATCTAATACTGCTACCTTCATTATTGCCACCTTTGAATAGTTACGTAAGCATTCTTATGACCGGGCACACATCCTTTTACTACCAGAATGTTTTTTTCGGGCACTATTTTCAACACTCTCAAGTTCTGCACGGTTACTCTTTCATTGCCCATTCTACCGGCCATTCGCATACCCTTGAAAACCCTAGACGGATCAGAGCCCGCTCCAATAGATCCCGGTGCACGCAAACGGTTGTGTTGACCATGGGTTGCCTGACCAACACCGCCAAAACCGTGTCTTTTGACAACTCCTTGAAAGCCTTTTCCCTTTGATGTGCCTACCACATCAACAAATTCACCCTCGACAAAAAGGTCAACACCCAAGGTGTCTCCCAATTTGTATTCTCCTTCAAATCCTTGGAATTCAACGACTTTTTTCTTAGGCGATGTACCCGCTTTCTTAAAGTGGCCGACCTCGGCCTTGCTGGTACGTTTTTCTGCCTTGTCATCGAAACCAAGTTGAAGGGCCTTGTACCCGTCAACCTCTTCGGTTCTGACTTGGGTAACCACACACGGGCCAGCT
>JANQOD010000348.1 GCA_028289745.1 Allomuricauda sp.
TCACAAGAATCAAGGGTTTTTCCATCGGGCATACTTAACTGGGCAAAAATACGTTTTTCAAAAGGATAAGGTGGGTATGGCGTTTAACAAAAAATTAAAAGCAGTACCAAATACTGGCATGGTTTTTTCAGTATCTTAGAGAATTGGAAGAAATACTAATGTAGAGGGATTTACAAAAGACTTGTGGAAATGAGAAAGTATCTCCCACCTAAAAACATATTTATGAAAAAGAACTTCACATTGGCCCTATTGGTTATTCTTGTTGCGGTCGCTTCATGTAGCTTTACCAATAAGTCGTTTGAGACCAATGATAAGGATAAGCTCTTGTTGGATTTGATAACCTATGTGCTAGAAAAGGGCCACTATGAGCCCAAAGACATCAATGATACTTTCTCTTCGAATGTTTTTGATGACTTCATCGATATTGTCGACCCCACTAAACGTTACTTTTTACAGAGTGATATCGATGGGTTCGAGCAATACCGGTTTCAAATTGATGATCAAATCAAGAACACTGATATCACCTTTTTCAATTTGGTCTATCAACGATTGATGAAACGTATGGGTGAGGCCAAGGAAATCTACCAGGAAATTCTGGCAGAATCTTTTGACTACAATGTTGAAGAAAGTATCAATATCGACTATAGGGAAGAGTCTTTTGCGGCCAACAAGAAAGAATTGAAAGAGCGTTGGCGAAAACAGTTGAAGTATAATACACTGGGTGTTTTTGACAATAAGATAGCCGATTTGCGCCAAGCGGCAGGTTACAGTAAAGATGGTTCTGAAGATATTGTAGGTGTTGGATTGACGACAAAGGCCATTAAGGTGACCAAGACCGAAAGTTTGGGAGACATGACCATAGCAGAAGTAGAAGTGGAAGCGAGAGAAACAACAAAGAAAACACTTGACGAGTTTTTTGATTATGTCGATGATCTTGAGCGAAAAGATTGGTTCGTTACTTATGTGAACACCATTGTTGACGAGTTTGACCCCCATACGTTTTATTTTGCCCCTGAAGAGAAAGATAAATTTGATATCAGTATGTCGGGCAAGTTTGAGGGGATCGGGGCACGTTTGCAAAAGAAGCCCGAGGGCGCCCGTATTGTAGATATTATTTCTGGAGGACCGGTATGGAGAGAACAGAGCCTTGAAGTGGGTGATGAAATCATAAAAGTGGGCCAAGAGAATGAAGAGCCCATCGATATTGTGGGCATGAAGCTTGATGATGCGATCAAGTTGATAAAAGGGCCAAAAGGTACAGTGGTGAATTTGACGGTTCGTCGTGTAGACGGCACCATAGAAATGGTTTCGGTAACCAGGGATGTCGTGGTATTGGAAGAGTCATTTGCCAAATCGGCAACGGTCATAAAAGACGATTTGAAGTATGGGATCATTCATTTGCCCAAATTTTATGTTGATTTTGAAGATTATTCTGAAAGAAACGCAGCTACAGACGTTGCCAAAGAGGTTGAACGATTGAAAGAAGAAGGTGTTCAAGGCCTTATTTTAGATTTACGTGACAATGGTGGTGGATCGCTGAAAACCGTTGTTGAAATGGCGGGCTTGTTCATTAAAGATGGCCCTATTGTACAGGTAAGGTCATCTGGCCAGCGCAAAGAAGTCCATGAAGACAAAGATGAGCGCATTCAATGGGATGGCCCCTTGGTCGTTTTGGTCAATGAATTGTCTGCATCTGCCTCAGAGATTTTGGCCGCGGCCATGCAAGATTATAAGCGTGCCATCGTAATCGGTAGCAAGCAAACCTTTGGTAAGGGAACGGTTCAAAATGTGATCCCTTTAGATAATATTGTCAGGAGCAACGAACATGGTGATTTGGGCGCAATCAAATTGACGACCCAAAAATTTTACCGTATTAATGGCGGTTCTACCCAATTAGAAGGTGTTAAAAGCGATATTGTGGTACCAGACAAGTACAGCTATATCGATTTGGGGGAAAAGGATCAAGAAAATCCGCTGGGGTGGGATAAAATTACCCCTGCAGACTATGAGATTTGGAATGGATACATTGATTTTGAGACAGCCGTATCGAACAGCAAACAAAGATTGGCCAACAACCCCCAGGTCAAATTGATCGAAGAAAATGCCAAATGGCTGAAAGAGCAACAAGATGAGACCTTGATCTCTCTTAATTATGGCGTCTACAAGACCCAAGAAGAAAGGGCAAAGGAAAAATCAAGCTATTTCAAAAGCTTGAGGGACTATGATTCAAAGTTGACCTTCAACTCATTGAAATATGAAACGGAGCTGTTCACCAAAGATTCCGTTTTGCGAGAAAAGCGCAACCGTTGGCACAAAGAGCTGGCAAGAGATGTCTATGTCGAAGAAGCCGTAAACGTTTTGAAAGATTTGAAGATGAACAATTTCAAAGGCAGCAATACAAAATTGGCCAGCGTGAAGGGATGAAAATCCCCAAAAGAGATTTCAGGCCCCGACCTAAACGTCGGGGCTTTTTTTGTTGTATGATCGTAAAGTGAAAATGTAAATAAAATGCAGCCGTATCTTTGGGGCAAATTTTCCCATGAATAGAAAAGCCGTTTATACACTCTTGTTGATCGTTTGTATCATCGGTTTTTGGTTGTTCGAAAACTTTTATACCCCAGCGCCCTATTCTCCCAAAAAAGGAAGTACACATAACGTTCCTTTTGAAGAACAATTCTTGCCCAGTTCGTCTTTGGGCCAATTGGTAGAACACCAAAACTATATGCTCTCGTACAGTGAGCCTTATGAACAGGCCGAATGGGTAGCTTACCGGCTATTGAAAGAGCACCTTACCTATGATGACAGGGAGCGGCCCTATTTTGTTGAAGATCCCAAGGTAAGAACAAAATCGGCAGATTGGCGCAATTACAAAGGTTCGGGTTATGATCGTGGGCACCTATGTCCTGCCGGTGACAGGCGATTTTCAGAACAGGCCTATAACGAAACCTTCTACACCAGCAATATCACACCGCAGAAAAAAGATTTTAATGCTGGGGTTTGGAACCGATTGGAGCAACAAATACGATATTGGGGCAAAAGATATGGTGAAATCAATGTGATAACGGGTGGTGTTCTCGAACCCGGATTAAGGGAGATAGGTGATGAGGGGGTCGATGTGCCCCAATATTTCTATAAGGTTGTCTTTAGGGAGAATGAAGATAAAATCCATGCACTGGCTTTTTTGCTCCCGCATGTGGAGACCACTGCCAGATTGAACACATTTGTGGTCACTTTGGACAGTCTTGAAAGCGTTACCGGAATCGATTTTTTTGAAAAAATGCCAGGGCAGCTTCAATGTGGAATTGAAGGTAATATCGACACTTCGCCTTGGCCATTTTCAAATACCTTCCCGTAAGCGGTTTGAATCGAGTTTTAGAAAGATAAAGAGCAATAAGGTAAAGAAGACCATACCGGATCCACCATAGCTGAAAAAGGGAAGTGGAATGCCGATGGTGGGCAAAAGTCCGATGACCATACCAATGTTTATGGCATAGTGTATGAAAAGGATCGAAATCACCCCGTAGCCAAACATTCGCCCAAAGTTGTTTTTCTGTCTTTCTGCAAGACCGATCAAACGAAGAAAGAAAAAGGAAAAAATCAGAATGACCGCAGCAGTGCCGATGAAGCCCCATTCTTCACCTACCGAGCTGAAAATATAATCGGTATGCTGTTCAGGCACAAAATCTCCTTTTGTTCGGGTGCCCTCCAAAAAACCTTTTCCAAAGAAACCTCCAGACTCAATGGCCTTTTCAGATTGGTAGGTATTGTAACCGATGGTCTTTCTTATTTGATCCAACTTGTTCTCATCTTTTTCCAATCTCAACCAAAGGGCGAAGCGGTCACGGTGGCGCTGCTCGAATATGTTCTCAAAAACAAAGTTTACCGATAGCGAGAAGAGCACCGAAACAACCAGCGTTATGATAAGGGGCAGGACAGGAATCTTGACCGAGGTTTTTTTAAAGAGAAACACCAAGGTGAGCAAGAGAACCAGACCTATTGCGACCCATACGGTGCCATACATCAAGGTGGTGGCAAAAAGAACCACTAAAACAATCGGAATCAAAAAATAATATAAGGGCAATCCTTCCCTGAAAAGAACAAAAAACAACGAAGAGAATATCAGGGCACTCCCTGGATCGGGTTGGGGAAGTATCAATAGAGCGGGCACCAAAATAATCAGTGCGGCATATAGTTGGTGCCTTCTGTTCTTAATGTCAGTCTGAATATCACTGAGATATTTGGCAAGCGCAAGTGAAGCCGTGACTTTTGCCAGCTCTGAAGGCTGTAGGTTAAAAAATCCCAAATCATACCAAGAGGTCGCCCCGGCTATGGTCTTTCCAAAAAGAAACAGACCGAGCAGCAAAACCAATGAGATCAAGTAAAAGATACTTGCAAACCGTTCAAAAAATCCACTTTCAACAAAAAACACCAAAAAAGCGACGATCAGACTAAATATGATGAAAAACAGCTGTTTGCCATAAAGGGTCGAAAAATCAAAAATAGAGGTATGATCCTCGCCTAAGGTAGTCGAATAAATATTGATCCAACCGATAAACACTAAAAGAACATAAAAGAAAACCGTGAGCCAGTCCAACCTTCTCAGTACATTCTTACCAGACATACTCGTTTATCTTGAAAGGTTCACCGCTATACGGCTTGATGTACTCATGCTCTAAGGTTTTTTCCAGCATTTTTTTCTCTAGGTCTTTACGGGTGATTTTCTTTTTGATATACTTTTCGATCAGAAGCGAGGCAATATGACCTGCGTAACGTGCCCCATAGTAGCCATTTTCAATGTAGACGGCAAGGGCAATCTTAGGATTTTCAACTGGGGCAAAGGCAACAAAAACAGAGTGGTCGGTAAGTTGTACCCGCTCACCGTCGATTCTCGTGAAGTTCTCGACAGTGCCGGTTTTGCCGGCGATTTCGATATCGGGTATTCGGATCCATTTTGCCGTGCCATACCTATAGACATTGGCCATGCCTTCAATAACAGGACCGAAGTGCTCTCTGTCGATGGTTGTGTAACGTCTTTCGGTAAATCTTGGATCAATGTTGCCCGAAGCACCGATTTTTTTGATGATATGGGGGGTGTAAAAATACCCTTTGTTGGCAATGGCGGCGGTCATATTGGCCAACTGCAATGGTGTGGCGGCCACTTCGCCCTGGCCGATAGAATTTGAAATGATGGTCGATGAGGCCCATCGGTTATCACCATACCATTTATCGTAATATTCCTTACCTGGAATTCTACCGGGTCTTCCGGTAGGCAAATCGGTACCTAAATAATTACCTAGTCCAAAGCTTTTAATGTGTTTTTCCCAAACATCCATGCCCTCATCGGTGGTATCGAATTTGCCATATATTCTTCGAAAAGTACCTGCAAAATAAGCGTTGCACGAACGAAAAATACCAGAGTTCATGTCCCTGATTCCACCGCCGCAATGGCATCCCCTTTTTTTATTGCCCACATAAAAACCGTTATAACAGGTAAATTTGGTCTCAGGATCTATGACCCCTTCTTGAAGGGCGACCAATGCATTAAGGGTCTTGAAGGGCGATCCTGGAGAAGGTTCTGCCAAAATGGAACGGTCCCAAGTAGGTTGTGAGATGGTGTCGTAATGCAGCTTGGTATAGTTGGCCGAGCGCTTGCGGCCCACTAAAAGAGAGGGGTCATAGGTGGGCCCTGATATCATGGTCAATATCTCACCTGAACTGGGCTCAATGGCCACGATACCCCCTCGTTTACCATGCATCAACCGTTCACCATACTCTTGTAGCTCCTTATCAATCGTAATATGCAATTCTTTTGCAAGTTCTGGCAGGGTGTCTAGCTTTCCATCCTTGTACGGACCAATGTCTCTATTGAAACGGTCTTTTTGAATATATTTTACGCCCTTTCTTCCCCTTAAGACATCTTCATACTGTTTTTCAATACCTGTTCGCCCCATAAGCTCACCTGCCTCGTAGTAAGGGTTCTTTTTCAGGTCGTATTCGTTTACCTCACTGATATAGCCCAAAACATTGGCTGCGCTGTTCGTGTCATAGTAGCGCAATGATCGTTTCTGGATGTAAAATCCAGTAAACCTTCTCATTTTTTCTTGTAGCTTGGCGTAATCTTCTTTTGACAGTTGGGGCACCAAAACCGAAGGCAATCTTGGGGAATAGCGGTTGGCTTTCAGCATCCTATCGATAAAGGTCTGCTTGTCGATATCCAAAAGCTTACAGAACTCTAAGGTATCCAATGGCTTTACCTCTCGAGGGATGACCATCACATCATAAGCCGGTTGGTTACCGACAAAGAGTTCACCGTTGCGATCATAGATATAACCCCGCTCAGGGTAATCGTATATGGCCTTTATCGCAGGGTCTTCCAAAATCTGATTTGGTGAGAACCTGAACAGTTGTAGGTACGATAGCCTGCCCAAAAAGGTGATGCCTATGATAACGATAATCGATGAGAGCAGTAACTTTTTCATGATTCTTCAGCGAAAGGGTTATTTGGCCTTAGCCTTATATAAGAACGCCCCAACAACCATTTTATTCGGTCTGTACAGTGAAAAGGGAACTGAGCAAGACACAGACAAAAATGGTCAAGATGCTGGTGAGCAGAACTTTCTTCAAAAGTAATAGGATATGCGATAAACTTAAAATTTCAAACGTGAAGAATACCAAATGGTGTGTGAGTACCAATGATGCCAAAAATGTGATGCGCTGTATACGGGTGGTATTGTTAAAGGTAAAGGTTTGAAATTCATAGTTCACTCCGAAACAAAACCGCATGATCACAGGTCGGGCATAGGCAATGGTGAGTGTAGAAAAGGCATGTAGGGCCAAGGTATCTGAAAATATATCGACCGACAGGCCCAATAGAAAACTGACAAGAAGAAAAATGGCCCTGTTTTCGCGAATCGGGTACCAATACAAAAAGATAATATAGACCATCGGGTTTATAGAACCAAAAAAGTTCAAATGGTTGAAGACAAGCACTTGTGCCAAAACCAAGAGAACGAACCGAACGATATTTATGGCTATTACATTATTGAGCATCGTTTATCTGGGATTCCAATTCCAATATTTCTGGTCGGTCAAAATTCTCTATGACATATATATATCCGATATTGGCCATATCATTGAAAAGAGAGACCTCAATATCATAAAAACTCTGAGCGGTGTTCAATTCATATTTTTTGATAGTGCCAATAGGAATACCTTCAGGAAAGATACTCGACATGCCCCCAGTAATGATGGTGTCGCCCACCACAAGGGGCACCAACCGTGGAATGTCAGTCAATTGCACCGTTTCGTAATAATCTCCGTCCCATACCAAAGAGCCGAAATAGTTGGTGTTCTTGACCTTGGCATTGATGTTCGACTTGATGTTGAGTATGCTTTGAACGGTCGAATGGTTATTCGAAGTGTTCTCGACAATGCCCAAGATTCCCTGTGAGGTAATGACACCCATGTCTTGGTCTATCCCTTGGTTTTTACCCAGGTCGATGGTAATGTAATTGCGCAGTGAGGCATAACTGTTTTTAATCACTTTTCCCCGAATCACTTGGTAGCTTATTTGTGCAGTATCCAATGTTTCCCCATAAGACCGTTCTTGATTGAAAAGAAGTTGTCGCAATGCCCTGTTTTCTTCTGACAACTTTTCGTTTTCTTCCCTCAGGTCAAAATAGGACGAAATATTGTTGGAGACCCTATAGGTGTTGGCCGTCAACCATTTTGATGAGTTAAAGAACTTTGATTGGTGGTATGAATGTGAGCGAACGGTCAGGGCAATGGCAACCGATCCCAAGAAAACATATAGAAAAGAATTTCTATAGCGTAAAATGAAATTGATGATCTGTTGCATTCAACTCTGTCTTTGTCGCCCCATTTCAGACATGAATGCCTGAGAGCTTACTTGATTAAAATGCTTTTGTAGCGTTCAAGGTTTTTGAGGGCAATGCCAGTGCCCCTTACAACG
>JANQOD010000354.1 GCA_028289745.1 Allomuricauda sp.
GGGGATTCTGCAGGAGCTGGTCGTGTAGGACTTGCCTATGCAAATATACGACCTTTTAAATTTGTGGCAATCGCCGCACATTCTTAATTTCGGGGAGAAATCTGTTGAAGTTATATCTCTTTATATGCTTACCCGTATGCTCAAAGTATTGCATTCTTCAATCATTTTACTGTTCTTTTTGGCCTGTGGTGGAGAAAAAGACCCGGCCAAACTTTTTGATATACAACTTGAAGGAAACAAAAAGAAATTTCAGAAGAACCAAACCGTTGCCGTGACGCTGAAAAACAAGAAAGACCTGCCCATTGAAAAGATTGAATATTCAATTGACGGAAAGACGCTTGCACTGCACGATGACAAAATCATTTTTGATATAGAAAAACTGGGCAACAAAGAGCTTATGGCAAATGTAAGCTATGATGATCGGTCGGTCATCATCTCGAAGAAAATCAAGGTGCTGGCCGAAAAAGGCCCTGAAGTGTATACCTACGAAATCGTAAACACCTATTCACATGACCCCTTGGCATATACCCAGGGTCTTGAGTTCAAGGGCGACACCCTTTTCGAGGGAACCGGTAAAAAGGGAAGCTCGACCCTACGAAAATTGGATTACAAAACGGGAAAGATCCTTCAGCAGGTCGATCTTGACGAATCGGTTTTCGGTGAGGGCATTACCATTTTGAACGATAAGCTGTACCAATTGACCTGGCAGAGCGGCATTGGCTACATCTACGAAGTAGGTTCTTTGCAAAAACAGGCTACTTTCAACTATGGCAAAAGCAAGGTGGGCTGGGGGCTCTGCAATGACGGAACCCTATTGTACAAAAGCGATGGCACAGAAAAAATCTGGTTACTGGATCCCGAAACGCTTCAAGAAGAAAATTATATCGAAACCGTTACCAACAAGTCCATTTTCAACAAGGCCAATGAACTGGAATATGTCGATGGCAAAATCTACGCCAACGTCTATCAAAAAGAAAGCATGATGATCATCGATGCCCGATCGGGCGCCATCGAGGGGGTGGTCAATTTCGGTGGACTCAAAAGCAAAGTGACCCGTGGCATAGGGTGGGATGACCTAAATTCTGTACTGAACGGTGTGGCCTACCATAAAGAACGCGGTACTTTTTTTGTCACGGGAAAAAACTGGGACAAACTCTTCGAGGTCAAAATTGTCAAAAAATAGTATGCGCCAATATACTGAAAAGCGAAAGGTCGTGCATGATGACCTAGACGAACTCGATCACGTGAACAACATTCGATATATTCAATGGATACAGGAAATATCAAAGGCCCATTGGCTATCGGCCACGGATGCACCCCTTCAAAAATTAGGTGCTTGGGTAGTTAGAAAACACGATATCACCTATTTCAGATCGGCCCAATTGAACGATGGGCTACGCTTGGTCACCCATGTACAACAAATGAAAGGCCCCATTTCAACCCGAGTGGTTGAAATAATGAACAATAAAACAGGTGTTTTATTGGTTAGAGCTATAACCGATTGGTGCTTTTTAGATATACAATCGCTGCGACCAAAACGAATACCCAAAACAGTGAGCAAGCTTTTTCAGCAAACAGGCTAGACCTATGCGTAATTTTGTGTTCATACTCGCCACGGCCATACTTTTTATAAGTGTGGAATCTTGCCGAAAAGATTTTGATTTCGAACCCGGCGAAGGCCATCTCGAATTTTCAAAAGACACTGTTTTTTTAGATACCATTTTCACCAACATCGGCAGCGCAACCTATACGCTCAAGGTGTATAATCGGTCAAACAAAGACGTGCGATTGCCTTTTGTAGGCCTTGAAAGTGGCGAAGAAAGTGATTACCGTATAAATGTCGATGGCCTATCGGGAAAGACCTTTAGTGATGTTCCCCTATTTGCAAAAGACAGTCTGTTCGTGTTCATCGAGACAACATTTGATATTTCAAGAGTGGGCGAAAACGAATTCTTATACACCGATGCCCTACTTTTTGGGGCCGGAGATCGACAGCAACGGGTCGAATTGGTCACTTTGGTCAGGGATGCTGTCTTTCTGTACCCCAGAACACTTTCAAATGGCACTAAAGAAACAGTGCCGCTCGGTCTTGATGGAGATGGAAATGAAATACGTATCGAAGGATTTTTTCTCGAAGATGATGAACTGCGCTTCACTAACGAGAAACCACATGTCATCTACGGATACGCGGCCGTTGACGAAGCAAAAAACTTGATCGTCGATGCCGGTGCACGTGTCCATTTTCATCAAGATTCGGGAATTCTGGTCACTTCGGGCGGCTCTATACAGATCAATGGTGCATTGAGTGAAGATGATGTGCTGCTCGAAAACGAGGTCATTTTTGAAGGAGATCGATTAGAACCGGGCTACGGCGACCTATCTGGTCAATGGGGCACTATTTGGTTGGCGGAAGGAAGCATTTCAAACCACATCGAATATTTGACCCTGAAAAATGCCACGGTCGGTTTACTGGTCGAGGGCAATGCTGGATCAAGCGAGGCAAAGCTCATACTCAAAAACACGCAGATTTTCAATAGCTCAAGTATAAACCTGTGGGCGCGCAACTCATCTATAAACGCTGAAAACGTAGTGCTCGGCAATGCGGGGCAGAGTGCGCTTTATTGCAACCTTGGCGGTAGATATGATTTTGCGCATGTGACCATTGCCAATTATTGGAGCACCGGTTTCAGAAACACCCCTGCCGTGTTGATCGATAATTTTGAAGAAACCCCCGCACAAACGATCGGTGGCGAATTGACCTCGACAAAATTCTCAAACTGCATCATCGATGGCAACAGGGATATTGAGCTGCTATTGAACAAAGATGATACCTTTGGTTTTGAATTTGCCTTTGAAAACTGCCTCATCAAGTTCAATGATGTGAATGAAATATATAGTGGTGACCCCTTGTTCAATTTTAATGATACATCGAATTATCAAGACATTCTCTTGAATGTCAATACTTTTTTTGCGGGCTCAAATGAAAATGACTTTCGTATCACCGAAGATTCTGGGGCCATCGACTTGGGTAATTTAGATACGGCACTTCTGGTTCCTTTCGACATCATGGGCAACGATCGAACCCAGACCCCCGATGCGGGAGCCTACGAATACCTACCCGGGCAATAGACGACGAAAATTCTTGTTAAAAATTTGAAAATCAGCCATTTTTGCAGGAAAACCACAGTTTTTTTAAGGTAAAAATGCAATCGATATTTTTTGGTACTTAGTAAATTGCAGCTAGCGACCATACCATGGACTATACGTACGCCATAATCGATTCTGACGCTGCCACTCATCTACAACTACAATTGCAATTGCGGGAATATGGTGATTTCAGCTGTACCGTCACGGCCCATAATATCAATGAGGGTCTAAACGCCATCTTGAAGTTTTTGCCCGACGTGGTGCTCGTAAACCTGAGCAATGAAACCACCGATTGTATGCACATGGTTGCTGAACTGCATCGATTTCTAAAAAAGATTCCATTGATGATCGGTTATGCCAAAGACAAAGACCACGCTTATGATGCCCTGAAAAGTGGTTTTTTTGATTATTGGCTGCTGCCGCATAGTGAATTCGATGTTCGCAAGACCATTTTTAGAATTCGCAAAGAAGCACCCATCGATAGTGTGCCCACCACAATCTGTCTAAAATCATATCGCGATTACCATTATTTGAATACCGATGACATTCTTTATCTCAAGGCAGACAACAATACCACCGATTTTATAATGAAAGATGGTAGCACCGTCAGTGCCTATAAGACCCTCAAGACATTTGAAAAAAAGCTGCCGACGAGCTTTATTCGCGTTCACCAGAGCTATATTTTAAACGGCAAGCATGTGGCGCGTATCAATTATGGCAAGTCGATCTGTACACTAAAGAACGACAAAAGTCAACTGCCCTTCTCTAAGTCGTATCTCGATAAAATCGATGCCTTGAAGAACATGCTCTCTAAAAACAGCATCAAGGCATCTGAGTAATCAAATTCTAGCAAACCTTTAACATTTACTAGCAAAACCGGTGTATTTGCTCATACATTCAAAAAAGGTTGGTGTTAAAATCGAGTAATTTCTTAGCTTGTAAGAAATTACTTAAAAATCTAGTTTTTAACACTTTAAACGAGACACGAAATGAGAAAGACACTTGGTATTTTGGCCCTATTGGTATTTGGGCTGGGGACGATTGCTTGTGAAGCCGAAACCAACATTGAGGAGACTGAAGCACTGTTTGAGAATTTAGAGGATACGGCCTGCGATGGATGTGGAAACACTTCTAGTGATAGAACCGGAAACGGCCAATAAGACAATAATAAATTTCGAAGAAAAAGCCCCATGCTGGTTTCAGTATTGGGGCTTTTTTATATCTTGTAGGGAGTGTTTGTATGTTACATGGTAAATTTTACTACAAAAGCCAACCTTTTCGTTAGTGCCGCGCTGATTCTTTTCATCTGGGGATGCAAACAAAAAAAGGATTACGACCCAAAAAACCATAGAGTATCAAAAGATAGTGTGGCCCTATGGCTAACAGAAGCCCAAAAAAATGATGCGTTATTATCAAACCAGAAAAAGGGGCTGCTCAACAAAGCATTCAAATATGCAGAGGCAAACTATTCTGACAGTGTAAAGACAAGGGCCTATTCAAAAATATCCCTGGCATACAAAGATCTTGCGGATACGTTGTGGTTCAAAAAAATAAATGCCGACCTGATGGTGTTGGCCCTTAAGATCGAAGACTACCAATCGTTGGGTGAGGCCCATTGGGACCTGGGTTCGTTGTATCAACTTTCCAAACCTGATAGCGCCTATTATCATTACAAAGAAGCATACCAGTTTTTTTTGAGAGCAGACCTAGAGGAACCAGCAGAATATTATCCTGGCTGGATGTTGTATGCCATGGCCCAAGTGAAGAATAACAACAAAGATTATGTGGGGGCTGAAAAAGATGTTGTAAAGGCCATTTCGTTTTTTAAGGATAATGGGGTTGAAAATCGATTGTTTGATGCCTATAATCTCTTGGGGAATATCCAAACTGCGCTGAATAATTTTGAAAAGTCATTGGAATACCATCATATTGCCAAAAGTTACCTAGAAAAAGATTCAAATAAATGGTTTAGTCAATTTGTTCTTAACAAGAACAATATCGCTATGATCCATTTGAGAAAAGGGGAATATAATAAAGCTATCGAACTTTTCAATGAATTGGTAGGCATTGACAGCTTTAAAACGAAAGAGCCTATTTCATATGCACGGGCTTTGGGAAGCCTCGCCAATGCCAAATTCAAAAATGGTGACAATAATACCGATAGCATCAAACAGTTACTTCGCCAATCAAATAAAATGTTAGACAGTATGGGTGAAGCTTATGCAAAAGCCCGTAACCATGAGTTTATGGCCGAGGTACTGGCCCATAAAAAAGATACTGCCCAAGCTATTCGCGAGGCATTGGTCTCAAAAGAGTTGGCAGAAACTACCAATAACAACTATCGTTTGTTGAGCACTTTTGAATTGTTGAGCCAGATTGATAGAAAAAAAAGTGCCGGTCATGCCACTGCCTATTTCAGCTTGAACAAAGAATTGCAGGCCCAAGAGCGGAGCATTCGCGATAAGTTTGCCCGAATACAGATGGAGACCGATGAGGTCATCGAACAGAATGAGGCATTGTCAAGGCAGAAAAAGATCTGGACCAGCGTGGCCGTGGGCTTATTGCTACTGGCCATTGCCGTTTATGTGATAATCAACCAAAGGGCAAAAAACCAAAAACTGAAGTTTCAACAGAAACAACAAGAAAACAACCAAGAAATCTATAACCTCATGCTGGCCCAGCAAGGTAAATTTCAGGAAGGAAAACAGTTGGAACAAAAACGAATATCAGAAGAATTACATGATGGCATATTGGGCCAAATGTTGGGTATACGGCTTATTCTTACGGGCTTGAACGAGCGTGACGATGAGGCGTCTGTCAACCAAAGGGCCGAGCTTATAGAAAAATTGCGCGAACTTGAAGAAGAAATCAGAACCATTTCACATGAACTCAATGCCGCTTCTTATCAAAAAATTCATAACTTTATATTGGCCATCGATGACTTGGTCAAGTCAATAGGTGAATCTGCAAAAATCAATTGCTCTTTTACCTATGATGGCGAGATGGATTGGGACAAGCTTTCTGGAAATCTCAAGATCAATACGTACAGAATTGTACAAGAATCGTTGCAGAACTGTGTGAAGCATGCGAAATGCGAAAATGTCTTGGTTAATTTTGAAACACTTGACGACAACAAATTGAAAGTGACCATCAATGATGACGGCAAAGGGTTTGATATCAATAAGGGCAAGAGGGGCATCGGTTTGAAAAATGTGATTTCACGCGTGGAAAAAATTAATGGCACGTTGAGCATAGACAGCAAAATAGGCTCGGGCACATCGGTCATCGTAACTTTTGACAAAATATACAATTCTGGTACGCCAGTTGGTGAACTATTGGGATCGTCCCTTGCGCAACAACAAATTTAAAATGTGATACGTATTGAAAACACTACGAATATTAGCGATAGACGACCATGAAATGACCATGTTGGGCTACAAGTTCATCTTAGAGCGCTTGGTCTTTGATGATACCAACATTATAGTCGATACGGCAAACACATTTGATACGGGTAAGGTAAGAATCGAAGAATCGGTGAATTCATTCAATTATGATATTATCTTTTTAGATGTTCAACTGTTTCCACCCGATGAAGAACAGCCCCATAATGGTGAAGACTTAGGCGTTTTGGCCCGTAAACTGGTGCCAGAGTCAAAGATTGTCTTTATGTCGTCGTTCAGTGACAATTATAGGATCAACAGTATTTTGAAATCTGTAGACCCAGATGGCTATCTGGTCAAAACCGATATTGATCCAAAAACGCTTGAAGATGCCATAAAGACCATTATTGGTGGCACCCCTTATTATTCTGCAAAAGTATTGTCGGCCATTCGCAAAAAAATGTCGAACGACATCATTTTAGATGAAAAGGACAAAAAAATATTGTACCATCTCTCTATCGGCACCAAGACCAAGGATCTTGAAAACCACGTGCAATTATCGTCTTCTTCCATAGAGAATAGAAAGAGACATCTTAAGTTGCTTTTCGGCACTGAAAACAAAAATGACCTTGCTCTTATCTTAGAAGCCAAAAAGCGGGGGTTCATCTAAATTCTCTTCATAAAAAGGTAGTGATAGCTTTACTTTTATCGATTTTAACTTTTTTTTAACAATCCCTTTTTTACAAAGTCACAAAAACCCCAGAATTTTTAAGGTTTTTACCGTGTCTATAGAATTTTGATTATTCTAATTTAGAATGTGCCAGTGAGGTACATTGTTTTAGAATCAGCCAAAAAGGAAGCACATGGGAGGAAGATTACTGCGGAATAGGTTTCACGACAAGAAAATAACCGGTCTTGAGTGCTTCAGAAAAAAACTGGAAAGGCATTTCTTTTCAGATGTCTTCGTTCAGCAGATTCTTGACAAAAATGCAGTGCCGAAGATGGTGCTTAATTTTTATGGCAATTATACCCTGGCACACTGTCTTTACCATTTCAACAATGGAGATTGGGGCAATTTTGATCAAGAACAGTACCATGTGCCAGAGCGTAAGACAGGACTTGCAAATTTGGTAGATGAGTTGCAAGAACAAAATCCGTTCAAGGTAGATATTGCAGAGCTGTCTCTACACTTAAAAGACGTTTCGATCATCATTTCAAGAATACATGAAGATAGCGTTACCAAAGAATTGGGCAACATCATGTCGGCCATAAGCGAAAATTTTGTCTATTTCACCAAAAGCCTTTCTGAAATGCCCTACGAGATTTACATTCCCGTATTCACTGAATTTACCCTGGTACCGTCAAACCCGACCGATAGTTTTTACCCATACAAAAAAGATATTGGGTACTTTGATTATTGGGCACTTTACTTTGACTCAAATGCGAACAGCGATGCGTCAATTTATGATTTGAAGAACAAAGAGATAACTTTTGGTGATTTCTTGTTACTGGGTTAAGGTTTGAACAATGGCCTATCTTGCATCATCGCATTGACCTTTTCACTTATCGAGGCCATTATCTTTTCATCTTCGTGATGGGTAATCACCTCGTCGATATAATCAACGATAATTTCCATATCATTTTCCATCAACCCCCTAGTGGTAATGGCCGCAGTACCCAAACGGATACCCGAAGTGATAAATGGTGACTGGTCATCAAAGGGCACCATATTCTTGTTGGCCGTGATATCTGCGTTTTCGAGTGCCGCCTCGGCATCTTTTCCCGTAATTCCCTTATTGCGCAAGTCGATGAGCATCATATGATTGTCGGTGCCACCAGAAATCACTTTATAATCTTTATCGACAAAGGCCTTGGCCATGGCCGCGGCATTTTTTTTGACCTGTACAATATAGTGCAAAAAATCATCGGTGAGCGCCTCTCCAAAGGCCACTGCCTTGGCCGCTATGATATGCTCAAGCGGACCCCCTTGATTTCCAGGGAAGACGGCCAAGTCCAACAATCCTGACATTTTTCTGAGATTACCACTTTTCAGGCGTATGCCAAACGGATTTTCAAAATTGTCGCCCATCAAGATCAATCCCCCTCTTGGGCCACGCAATGTCTTGTGCGTGGTGGTGGTCACAATATGGCAATGCGGAATGGGATCGTTCATAATACCTTTGGCAATGAGCCCGGCAGGATGCGAAATATCAGCAAGCAATAAGGCATTGACACTATCTGCTATCTCACGAAACCGTTTGAAGTCCATATCACGTGAATACGCAGAGGCACCGGCAATAATAAGCTTGGGCCTTTCTTTATCGGCAACTTTTTGGATCTTATCGTAATCGAGCATGCCCGTTTCTTCATCTACTCCATAAAAAACAGGATTGTACAGCTTTCCTGAAAAATTTACGGGAGACCCATGCGTCAAATGCCCGCCATGGGCCAGATCAAAGCCCAAAATTGTATCTCCGGGCTTCAGACATGCATGATAGACCGAGGCATTGGCCTGCGAGCCCGAATGGGGCTGTACATTGGCATATACCGCCCCGAAAAGTTCTTTTGCCCTATCAATGGCCAATTGCTCGACTTCATCGACCACTTCACAACCACCATAATATCGCTTACCAGGATAGCCCTCGGCGTACTTGTTGGTCAGTACCGAGCCTGCCGCCGTCATTACTTGCGGACTGACAAAGTTTTCTGACGCAATCAATTCAATTCCATTGGTCTGTCTTTGTCTTTCTTTCTCGATCAGGTCAAAAATCTGTTGGTCTCTTTGCATCTTGCCTTGAAAATTTTTAGGTGCTAAAAATACAACTAAATCCAATTTTCCTACCCCAATAACTTCCCTTTTAAAAAAAGAGTTATCCAATAAAAATGAACAATCCGTAAAACTCGCCATCCCAATAAATTCAGGTATTTCATCCAAAATATACTACCACTTGACGATTTTCGTTATGACTAAGTAAGATTTTGGCATGGCGGTTGAACACTGTCTACCAAACCATAAAATCAAAAGCCATGAAAAAACTATTACTCTTAATCGTATTGGTCATGCTTGTTGCCTGTGGCGGTGTAAAGAAGACCCAAGAGGCCCTGAACAGTGGCAACTATACCACGGCCATGTCAAAGGCCATTGCCGAGCTTTCTGAAAACAAGACCAAAAAAGGGCACCAAGACTATGTCTTGCTGTTAGAATCTGCATTTCAGAAATATTCAAAAAAAGAATTGGAGAGAATAACCTTCTTGAAAAAAGATGCAAACCCTGCCAACTATGAGGCCATTTACAAAGGTTATGTACAATTAAAGAATTGGCAAGATAGAATTGAACCGCTATTGCCCTTGCCCATATATGATGAGAACCGAGATGCCGTTTTTTACTTTAAAAACCATAATAACGATATCATTGCCAGTAAGAATGCATTATCGGAATATCTTTATGCCAATGCCGGGCAATTGCTTCAAAGCGCCAATAGCAAAGCTGATTTTAGGCACGCCTATGATGAACTGGCCTATTTGGAAGAGATAAATCCAGGGTATGGGAATACGGCCTCAAAAATGGAGGATGCATATCAAAGGGGATTGGACTTTGTCAAAGTGGAAATCAACAATGATACCGAACAGGTCATTCCGAAACGCCTCGAAGAAGAACTATTGGATTTCAATGCTTACGGACTTAACAGCTTTTGGACACAATACCACGCCAGGCCCCTTGAGTCGGTCGCCTATGACTATGCGATGAACGTTGACTTCAAAGAAATCAACATCTCACCCGAACAGGTAAATGAAAGACAGATCATCAAGGAAAGGCAAGTCAAAGATGGCTATGAATATCTTTATGACCAAGAAGGCAATATCGTGAAAGACAGTTTGGGCAATAAAATCAAAATTGACCGAATGGTAACGGTACGATGTGATTTTTACCAATTCACCCAATTCAAGAGTGCACAAATCGGGGCAAAGGTCAGTTTTACAGACTTGCACAACGGACAGGTCATTAATTCGTACCCATTGTCAAGTGAATTTATCTTTGAGCACATTTATGCCAACTATGAAGGGGATAGGCGTGCATTGGACAATGACCTGGTAAGATTGTTGAATCTAGGGGCAGTACCCTTTCCGACCAACGAACAAATGGTCTATGATGCCGGCGAAGATCTCAAACTGAGACTTAAAGATGTAATAAGGCGGTATAGCTTTAATTAAAAAGTATAGCCCTGGTCGACCGACCGGGGTTTTTTATACCACTATGTTCAGATCAGTGTCGGCTATGGCGCCATGTGAGGTGTGAAAAGTGACCTTGCCATTTTTGATCACCAATAGCTGTGGTGATTGATGTAGCACACCGAATATTTCTGAAACCTTATTTGAGACATCTCTATGGGCGTGCAAATCTAAAAAATGGAGGTCGGCTCGATCCCCATCAAGTGGATACCCTTGCTCAAACATGTTCAAGACCATTCTGCTGATGCCACAAGTGGTGGAGTGCTTGAATATGAGTTGGGGCCTTTCATTTGATTGGTCTTTTATTTCTTCTATCTGTTCAATGGATGAGAGAACGATCCATGGCAGATTATCTGCTTTTTTCCCTGAGCTGTTCTTGTTTCCAAAAAGGTTTCCCAATAGTCCCATACTGCTAATTTAGAATTTCAGTCGTGCTTATTGAAAAAGCTTACATACTGACGAAATGTCTTTGTTTTTTAGGGTTTTAGCGACAATTTGACTGGTCTTGACCTCTGGTAAGGTTGTTGACACCCATAGGTAAAACTGTAGAAAATGAACTTTAATAATTTCACGATAAAATCTCAAGAGGCTGTACAGCAGGCCCAGCAATTGGCGCAGGCTTACGGTCATCAGCAAATTGAAAATGAGCACTTGTTCAAGGCCATCGGTGAGGTCGACGAAAATGTGCTTCCCTTTTTGCTGAAAAAACTGAACGTCAACAATGCGCTTGTCGTACAAATCTTAGACAAGGAACTGCAAAGTTTCTCGAAGGTCTCGGGAGGAGACCTCTTGCTTTCACGTGAGGCCGGAAAGAGCTTGAACGAAGCCAGTATCATAGCCAATAAGATGGGCGATGAATATGTGTCCATCGAGCATATGATCTTGGCCATTTTTAAATCAAAGAGCAAGATTGCCCAAATCTTGAAAGACCAAGGGGTCAATGAAAAAGATTTGAAGACGGCAATCGAAGAACTTCGTAAAGGAGGCAAAGTCACCTCTCAAAGTGCCGAGGATACCTATAATGCCCTAAACAAGTACGCCCGCAATCTCAACCAAGAGGCCGATAGCGGCAAATTAGACCCGGTCATTGGGCGTGATGAAGAAATAAGGCGCGTGCTTCAGATACTTTCTCGAAGAACCAAGAACAACCCTATGTTGGTCGGTGAGCCCGGTGTTGGCAAAACGGCCATTGCCGAAGGTTTGGCCCATCGTATTGTACAGGGCGATGTGCCAGAAAACCTAAAAGAAAAGACCATCTATTCTTTAGATATGGGCGCGCTCATCGCAGGAGCAAAATATAAGGGCGAGTTCGAAGAGCGCTTGAAGGCCGTCATCAAAGAGGTGACCACTTCTGATGGTGACATTGTACTCTTTATAGACGAAATCCACACGTTGGTGGGTGCAGGCGGTGGTCAAGGCGCCATGGATGCGGCGAACATTTTGAAACCCGCCCTTGCAAGAGGTGAACTGCGTGCCATCGGTGCCACGACATTAGATGAATACCAAAAGTATTTTGAAAAGGATAAAGCTTTGGAGCGTCGCTTTCAAAAAGTAATGGTCGATGAGCCCGATACCGAAAGTGCCATCTCTATTTTGAGGGGCATCAAAGAAAAGTATGAGACCCACCACAAAGTACGCATCAAAGATGAGGCGGTCATAGCTGCCGTTGAGTTGTCACAACGCTATATCACTGATCGATTTCTACCCGATAAGGCCATTGATTTGATAGACGAGGCCGCTGCCAAACTTCGAATGGAAATAAACTCAAAACCTGAAGAACTCGATGCCCTTGACCGCAAAATCATGCAGCTCGAAATCGAGATTGAGGCCATTAAAAGAGAAAAAGATGACGACAAACTCAAGTCGCTGAATCTTGAATTGGCCAACCTAAAAGAAGAAAGAAAAGAAATCTTCGCCCAATGGGAAAGTGAGAAATCAGTGGTTGACAATATTCAAAAAACAAAGCAAAGCATTGAAAACTACAAGCTAGAGGCCGAACGTGCCGAACGAAACGGTGATTACGGTAAAGTCGCCGAACTTCGCTACGGTAAAATCAAGGAAGCCCAAGAGCGGTTGGAAAAATTGCAGCAAGAACTTCAAGAACAGCAAAACTCAGGTACCCTCATCAAAGAGGAAGTGACCAATGAAGACATCGCAGAGGTCGTCGCAAAATGGACAGGTATACCCGTGACCAAGATGTTACAGAGTGAGCGTGAAAAACTATTGAAGCTCGAAGCGGTATTGCACAAACGGGTGGTAGGCCAAGATGAGGCCATAGAAGCGGTATCTGATGCCATCAGACGTAGCAGAACGGGACTGCAAGATGCCAAGAAGCCCATAGGGTCGTTTATGTTCTTGGGCACCACAGGTGTGGGCAAGACCGAACTTGCCAAGACCCTTGCTGAATACCTGTTCGATGATGAGAACGCTTTGACGCGGATCGATATGAGCGAGTACCAAGAAAGGCATGCGGTAAGTCGATTGGTCGGTGCCCCTCCCGGATATGTGGGTTATGACGAAGGTGGTCAATTGACCGAAGCGGTGCGAAGAAGACCCTATTCCGTTATCTTATTGGATGAAATCGAAAAGGCACATCCCGACACATTCAATATTTTGTTGCAAGTGCTTGACGAGGGCAGGTTGACCGATAATAAGGGCCGTGTTGCAGATTTCAAGAACTGCATCATTATCATGACCAGTAATATGGGCAGCCATATCATTCAAGAAAAGTTCGAGAACAATGATGATCTGCACAGTGCCACTGAAGCGGCAAGAATTGAGGTTTTGGGACTGTTGCGCAAGACCGTACGCCCCGAATTCTTGAACCGAATCGATGATATCATCATGTTCACGCCCTTGAACAGGGCCGACATTCAAAAGATTGTCGAACTACAGTTAGATATGCTAAAAAAACTGCTTGAGGGACAGAACATCACCATCGACGCAACCAATGAAGCCATTGAGTACTTGTCAGAAAAGGGCTTTGATCCCCAATACGGTGCACGGCCCATCAAAAGATTGATACAAAAAGAAGTGCTCAACAAACTGTCAAAAGAAATGCTGGCAGGCAAAGTAAAGACCGATAGTATCGTACTGATCGACTCTTTTGACAACGAACTGGTCTTTAGAAATCAAAGTGAGTTAGTGGAATAAAAAAGGTTTCAAAACTTTTAAGATCCTTTTCCGGTTTTTTCGGGAAAGGATTTTTTTGTTTCCGATCCCCAAAACATCAACGGTAAAAATAATTGCCACAACTACAAATAAGGTCCGAGGGCAGATTTTTCCATTTGAATCTTTATTTTAGCAGCTCTCATAACCTAGACCATGCCGATCGTAATTGCCCTTTTGGGCATTCTGTTACTTTTTTTATTGATTGCCCGGGTAAAACTCAATGCCTTTCTCGCTTTCATCATTGTTTGTCTCTTTGTCGGGATCTTTCAGGGAATGGACTTACAACTGCTCGTCAAATCGATTCAAAATGGCATCGGCAATACCTTGGGCTTTTTGGTGTTGATTCTCGGTTTGGGGGCCATGCTGGGCAAACTGGTCGCCGATAGCGGGGCCGCCCAGCGCATTACCACCAAACTGGTCGATAAATTTGGGGTCAGAAATGTGCAATGGGCCATGGTCGTTACGGGTTTTATCGTGGGCATCCCCATGTTTTATTCTGTCGGTTTTGTCATTTTGATCCCTTTGGTCTTCACCATTGCCATGTCAACAGGGCTTCCATTGATTTATGTTGGGCTTCCGATGTTGACCTCATTGTCCGTGACACATGGCTATCTTCCGCCCCACCCCGCCCCTACGGCCATTGCGGCCATGTTCAATGCCGATATTGGCAAAACGTTGTTGTATGGTATCATTATTGCTATTCCGGCCATTTTGGTAGCGGGTCCGTTATTTGCCAGAACCATCAAGAATATCGAAGCAAAGCCATTAAAAGAATTTTATAATCCGGTATTGATTCCAGAAGAAGAATTGCCTTCGACGACCAATAGTATTTTGAGTGCCCTTTTGCCCATTATTTTAATAGCATTGGCCATAGCGGCAGAACAACTTCTTGCCGATGGGCTCTTGAAAGAGGTGCTTATTTTTATAGGCAACCCGGTAATCGCATTACTGCTGTCAGTATTGGTGGCGGTCTATACGCTGGGCATTGCCCGGGGAAGAAAAATGAAAACGGTCATGAAATCACTTTCAGCCTCTGTGGCGAGCATTACCATGATCTTATTGATCATCGCCGGCGCGGGGGCGTTAAAAGAAGTGTTGATCGACAGCAAGGTAAGCGAATATATTGCCGCGACCCTTGAAGGATCGAGTATCTCCCCATTGATCTTGGCATGGCTCATTGCCACGGCAATACGAGTCAGTGTGGGTTCGGCAACAGTGGCCGGGCTCACGGCCGCGGGCATTGTACTGCCCTTGGCCTCCGGAACCGGGGTAAGTACAGAACTAATGGTCTTGGCCATTGGGTCTGGTAGCCTGATGCTCTCGCATGTGAACGATACCGGCTTTTGGATGTTCAAAGAATATTTCAATCTTACCGTAAAGGAAACACTCTCAACATGGACCGTTATGGAAACCCTTGTAGGTATCATGGGGTTATTGGGGGTCTTGACATTGAACATGATAATTTGATTATACCATGAAAAAATCTCCTTCAGAACGAATTAAGGAATTGGGTTTGCAATTTCCGCCGGCACCAAAGCCATTGGGCGTTTACAGACCCATTTTGGTCGTCGACAACTATCTTTATGTGTCGGGCCAGGGCACGGTAAATTTTGATGGCTCTTTGATGAAGGGCCGAGCTGGAGACGACCTCGATAGGGATCAGGCCAAAATAGCGGCCAGACAGGTAGGCCTTACCATGCTTTCGACTATTATGGCCCATTTCGGAAGTCTTGATAAGATCAAAAGGGTCATCAAGGTATTGGGTATGGTAAACTGTACTCCCGACTTTGGGCAACACCCCTATGTCATCAATGGTTTCAGTGAATTGATGGTTGAAGTATTTGGTCAGGAAAATGGTGTCGGGGTGCGCAGTGCTGTGGGTATGATGCTTCCCGATAACATTCCCGTTGAGATTGAGGCCATGTTTGAATTACATGGGTGACATGCAACAAAAGTGGTACGAAATAGCAAATGGTGAATACCTCGTTACCCCCTCTTTGGTCGTGCATCCTGACCGTATCCAAAGAAATATCGAGACCATGATAAAAATGGCCGGTGGACCTGAATTACTGAGACCACACGTCAAGACCTACAAAATGGCCGAAATAATTGAAATGCAGTTGCGCATGGGCATCAGCAAGTTCAAGTGCGCAACAATCGCCGAGGCAGAACTGTTGGCATTATGTGGGGGAAAAGATGTGCTCTTGGCCATGCAGCCCGTTGGGGCTTCGATCCCACGTCTTTTTAGATTGATCGTTTCCTTTCAAAATACCAACTTTTCAACCCTTGTCGACAACACCGATACCCTTGGTGCACTCGAGAGATCTGCGATACAAGAAAATGTGGTTTTGGATGTTTGGCTCGATATAAACAATGGTATGAACCGTACCGGAATTTTACCCGACAATACGGCCCTTGCATGTTATCGGGCCCTATACGGTTCAAAGCATCTTAGGGCAAAGGGGTTTCATGTCTACGATGGCCATATCAGGAATGCCAATTTCAAGGAACGAAAAAAGCGGTGCGATGAAGCCTTCGAACAGGTTGAAGCGCTGAAAAAAGATATTGAAAACCTGGGCATGGAGGTCGGGAATATCGTGGTCGGTGGTTCCCCCACTTTTCCGGTACATTGCTTAAGGGAAGGTGTGCAAAAATCGCCGGGCACCATATTGTTATGGGATCAGAGCTATAGCGATATCTTGCCCGAGTCTGACTTTCTCTGTGCGGCGGTTTTGATGACCCGGATCATCAGCAAACCGGCTCCTGGTCATATTTGTCTCGATCTCGGGCATAAGTCAGTGGCACCTGAAATGCCCTTCCCAAGGGTAAAATTTTTAAACCTTGATGGTACGTGCGAGCAAATCAAGCACAGCGAAGAGCATTTGGTCATTACTTGTAAAAATCCGGAAAAATACGCAGTAGGTGACCTGTTTTATGCGATACCCTATCACATTTGCCCGACAGTGGCCAAGTATGATGAGGTTTATATTGTGAAGAAACATAAAATTGCAGGTAGTTGGAAAGTAGCTGCTAGAGGCAACAAAATCTCTATTTGACCCATGTTCATATTCGATGCCCATCTAGATCTTGCCATGAATGCCATAGAGTGGAACCGCGATCTTCGGTTATCTGTCGAAGAAATCAGGGAAATCGAAAAAGGCATGACCGACAAACCCGATAGGGCAAAGAACACCGTTTCGTTGCAAGCCATGCGCAAGGGCAATATAGGGTTGTGCGTCGCCACGCAAATCGCGCGATACTCGCCAAAGGGAAATTCGCTGCCGGGTTGGAATTCACAGCAACAGGCCTGGGCACAGACCCAAGGCCAACTCGCTTGGTACAAGGCCATGGAAGATGTAGGTGAAATGGTGCAAATTACCGATCTTCAAGAACTGAACACCCATCTTGAAATCTGGAAGAATGATACTTCCAACAAGCCCATCGGCTACATCTTGAGCCTTGAGGGAGCAGATTCCATTATTACCATGCAATATTTGGAAAAATCATACGAGTCAGGACTTAGGGCCATAGGGCCCGCCCACTATGGCCCTGGGGTTTATGCACACGGTACCGATTCAGATGGCGGTATTGGGGCAAAAGGACGTGAACTGCTCAAAAAAATTGAAGAACTGAACCTCATTCTCGATGTGACCCATTTGTGCGACACCAGTTTTTGGGAAACAATGAATGTGTACAACGGTGCGCTTTGGGCCAGCCACAATAACTGTAGAACGCTGGTAGACCACAATCGACAATTTTCAGACAACCAGTTGAAAGAACTGGTTCAGCGTGATGCGGTAATCGGTATTCCTTTGGATGCATGGATGATGGTGCCAGATTGGATCAGGGGCAAATCCACTTCCGAACAAATGGGGGTAACTCTTGAAACGATGATTGACCACATCGATCATATCTGTCAGCTTGCCGGTAATACCTTACACGTGGGAATCGGGACCGATCTAGATGGTGCCTTTGGCAAAGAACAGTGCCCTTCAGACCTTGATACAATAGCCGATTTACAAAAAGTGCCCCATTCATTGAGAAAAAGAGGATACTCACAAACCGACATCGAAAATATCATGCACAGAAACTTCATTCACTTCATACAGAAAGTTTGGGGCTGATCGAGAAAAGCATTCCATGAATGCATACCAAACAGTATATATATTTTTATATATTAGTCTAAAATTACCAAGCGCCAACTACACATACATGTCAACCAAAGCCGAACGAACCACCGCCTACATCATTGAAACTGTTGCCCCCATTTTCAATAAATTTGGTTATGTGGGTACCAGCATGAGCGATTTGACTGAAGCCACTGGCTTGACCAAGGGTGCCATTTATGGAAACTTTGAGAACAAGGAGGCCTTAGCACTCTCTGCTTTTGAATATAACCGAAATCAACTACTGGAGGCCATTGACGAGAAATTGTCCGTTGAGGGTTCATCCATGAAAAAAGTATTCTCCCTTATCAACTTTTATCGGCAATATGATATTTTCGCACTGCCAATGGGAGGATGCCCAATCTTGAATGTCGGGGTCGATGCACAGCACAACAACAAACCTCTCATCGCTGCCGTGGTAGAGACCATCAAAGAAATTGAAGGCAAGATTGCTTTGGTACTTGAGAATGGTGTCAACAGTAGAGAATTGCGCTTGCCCGTTACACCTTTGCAGTTTGCCAAGCAGCTCTATACCATGCTTCAAGGTGCCGTTGCCATGTCAACCATGACCAAAGACCGAAAATATCTGATGAACACCTGTGCCTATCTTGAACAGTTGGTGATGCAAGAAATCAAAAAGTAGTTTTTAGCGCTTTACCCTAAAAATCCAAGTTTTATCGGGATATTTGCCATTAAACTTGCTATCCCTAGCTTTCCTGGCCTCCTCGATGGTATTGAAACGTTTGAGATAGACATAATTATAGCCGTTTACCTCTCTGTAGAATGATTTGGGTTCAAGTCCCTTTGCCTTCAATGTCTTCATGAAGTTATCAAAGTACTTTTTGGTTCCGAACACATTGGCAATAAGATAGAACCCCGGTTGAAGTCCGTCTGCGGTCAATACCTCCTCATATTTTTCACCTGGTTTTACGTCAACCTTTTCTTCACTGATTTTTGCAATACTGTCTTTTTTGTGTTGCTCGACCAGTAATTGCCGTTCAAGCCTTTGTGCAGCGGCGATTGAATCTTGCTCTTTTTTCAATTGCGCTGCCGCCAAATTGGCCTTGGCGATCGAGTCTTGTTCTATCCTTAACCTCTTGGCCGCCTCTTCTGCCCGTAAGATGGAATCGCTGATCTTTTTGGCCCGTTCGACCATAGCAATCGAATCTTGAACTTTTCTATTGTAAACAACCCTCGCAATCGAATCTTGCTCTCTTTTCAACTGTGCTGCCACCAAATTGGCCTTAGCAATGGAGTCGTTTTCTATTTTTAACCTTTTGGCCGCCTCTTCTGCCCGTATGATGGAGTCGTTGATCTTTTTGGCACGTTCGACCATAGCGATCGAATCTTGAACCTTTCTATTGTACACTGCCCTCGCAATCGAATCTTGAATTTGTTGTGTTCTGGCCAACTCGGCTTCCCGTTGTCTCAGTTTTTCTTCTTCTGCCCCCGTTTCAAGAATCTCTTGTTGTTCATCTTTCTGTGGTTTTGTCTCATCTGCCACTATGTCTTCCTCCTCATCCATTTCAAATTCGACCGCTTCTTTTCTAGAATTGGCATTACCAAAATGATAAGATACCACTAATTCAAAAGTAGAGTTTTCATCGCTCAATGCAGAATCGGTAACGAACTCGAACAATCCGCCGATAGAAAATTTCTTAAAAAGGGTCACCCCTGCCCCGCCAGACATACCATAAAAGCTGTTATAACCGCCCTGTGCCCAAAAAATGGAAGTTGCGAACAGGGTGTTGATGCCGATCTGGGTATCAGCATTGGGCACCGATCTAAGATAGAGCATAGGCCTTATATACGATTCACCCAAGGCATCGAAAAGCTGAACTGGCACATCATAGCTCAACAATCCTGAAAAAATCGCGCCTATATTCTCCCTATCATTATCGCTCAAATTAACTTCCAAGGCATTTTCTAAAGCCATGGCAATAGCAAAATCTCCTGATTGCAGACGTACACCCGGTGTCATTTGCAAAACAAAACTGTCAGAGGTTTCCAATTGGGGGAGGTCAATCTGATCATCTGGCACAAAACGGTCATCGGCCAATTCTTGTTGAAAAGCCAGTACATTGGCCCCTATAATGAGTCTGGTGCCATTGCCCACATCAAACGAATGGGCATAATTGCCAATGCCACCGGTGTTCAAAAATATACCGGTGTTGTGCTGTAAAAATCCAATGCCAAAGGTAGATTCGGGGGTAATTGCACCTGAATAACCAAAAAAAAGTGTCGTAGGATTACCATCTATGGTTTGCCATTGCCAACGTGTCCAGGTAGAGAGGGCATTCGGGTTGTTCCAATCCAATGAAAAAGTCGGATTGAACAAACTGGCGTTGAATCTGGTAAGATTATGTTGTCGTAAATCTTCGGGCAATGAGACCTCTTGGGCCACGATTGTTGCATATGTACAGAACAGCACGCAAAATCCGAAGACATTTCGCATAAGAATGTGAAAATTAATACTATTTTTAACCAAATCTTAAAGTAGGAAAACGGACATGACAAGTACCATAAAACTAAAGAAATTATTTAAGGTTTTTGCTTTTTCTTTCTCATTTCTTCTATTTTTTTCGTGCAAG
>JANQOD010000356.1 GCA_028289745.1 Allomuricauda sp.
ACCAAGATATCATCGATCAATCGTTTTTATGATCGCCACAAGGGTTTGGATGGACCTGCCTTTCTCGATGAAATTCTAGAACATTACGAAATTCAGTTCGAAATACCCGAAGAAGACTATAAACGCTTGCCCAAAACAGGACCCTTCATCACCATTTCAAATCATCCGCTTGGGGGTATTGACGGCGTGTTGTTGTTGAAATTGTTATTGCAAGAGCATACCGATTATAAGATCATAGCAAATTTTTTGCTGCACCGCATCGAGCCCCTGAAACCGTATATCATGCCCGTGAATCCGTTTGAAAACCACAAAGATGCGAAAAGCAGTGTGATGGGTTTCAAAACGGCATTGAAGCATCTGCGAGAGGGGCATCCGTTGGGCATTTTTCCTGCGGGCGAAGTATCTACTTATAAAGATGGCAAACTGGTGGTTGATAGACCGTGGGAAGAAGCGGCCATCAAATTGATCCGTAAGGCCGAAGTACCTGTAGTGCCCATTTATTTTCATGCCAAGAACAGTCGGTTGTTTTACCGATTGTCCAAGATCAATGATGTATTCAGAACGGCCAAACTGCCCTCTGAACTGACTTCACAACGAAGAAGGCCGATCAATGTACGTATAGGGCAGCCTATTTCGGTTGCGCACCAAAGAGAGGAAGAGACCCTTGAAGACTTTGCTGAGCTATTGAGAAAAAAGACGTATCTGCTGGCCAATGTTTTTGAAAAAGAACGTTTGATCGACAAGGTGCCCACAACTCTAAAGATCCCCAAACCGCCAAAAAAAGTGGCCACTGCCGTACGCACCGAGGTACTTCAGGGTGAAATCGAGAAATTGCGTGAGAAAGACCTTAGGCTATTGCAGAGCAAGAACTATGAGGTTTATCTGGCCCAAGAAAAAGATATGCCCTTTCTTTTAAAGGAGATAGGGCGTCAGCGTGAAATCACCTTTCGAGAGGTGGGTGAGGGCACCAATAACGCCATAGACCTTGATAAATTTGATGCTTTTTATCACCACCTTTTTCTTTGGGATGATGACGAGAAAGAAGTTGTTGGGGCCTACAGAATGGGGCTGGGCGCAGAGATTTTTCATAAGTATGGAATAGATGGATTCTATCTTCAAGACCTTTTTCGTTTTGAGCCAGAGCTTTTTCCGATGATGGAAAAGTCGATTGAAATGGGCAGGGCCTATATCATCAAAGAATACCAGCAAAAACCCATGCCGCTCTTTTTGCTCTGGAAGGGAATCGTGCACACCACCCTTCGTTTTCCCGAACATAAATATTTGATCGGTGGGGTAAGTATCAGTAACCAGTTCTCGAATTTCTCAAAGTCGTTGATGATTGAATTTATGAAATCACATTACTGGGATCCCTATGTGGCGCAGTATGTTCGACCCAAAAACGAATTCAAGGTCAAGCTCAAAGATGCCGACAAAGAATTTGTGTTTGATGAGACAAAGGCCGACCTTAACAAGTTCGACAAGTTGATAGAAGAGGTTGAACCCGGTAGTCTTCGACTGCCTGTCTTGATCAAGAAGTATATCAAACAGAACGCAAAAGTGGTCGCGTTCAATGAGGATCCATTGTTCAATAATTCGGTGGATGGGCTTATGTATATCAAAATTTCCGATTTGCCTGAAAGTACTGTAAAACCTGTTATGGAAGAGTTTCAGGCCGAACTCGAACGAAAAATGGCCGAAGGGGGTGCTGTGGCAAGCTCTTCTGAAGAAGAGTAATCAACCATTTACCAGCTCTTCCTTTACGAAAGTCTCGCAGAATTCCTTGATTTCATTCCGTGTTTTTAAAAAAGCTTCGTGTATCTCTTCTTCAGTGCCCGTTACCTTTGAGGGGTCAGAAAAATTGTGGTGCAATCGCTGTGCGTTCTTGGCAGGGATAAAGGGACAATTTTCCTTGGCATGGTCACAGACGGTGATAATATGGTGCCATTCAATGCCCTCGTACTCATCTACATGGTTAGAGGTGTGGTGCGAGATGTCGATGCCATCTTCCTTCATGATAGCTACCGCACCGGGGTTCAGACCATGGGTCTCAATACCTGCGCTATAAACATTGGCCAAATCTTTTTGGTAGTATTCAAGGTAGCCGTGTGCCATTTGGCTGCGGCATGAATTTCCGGTACAGAGTACCAATACATTTTTCATTGCGTCTTTTTCAGTCATTATTACAAAATTCTTGTTTGGTGGGGAATACACTTTTTTAATCAATACCCACCGTTTTACTCCGCCTCTCAAAAAGTAGGTTGTCTTTCCAGATACCATTTAACGTTTTTCCGATGCGCTCCCGCTTCCCTAAAAAACGAAATCCCAACTTTTCATGCAGTTTGATGCTGGCCTCGTTTTCAGGGAAAATCCCCGATTGCAACGTCCAAAACCCTTCGGCCTCACTGCCATCAATGAGTTCTCGCAACAACAATTTGCCAATGCCATGACCTCTACTATCTTTTCCTACATAAACACTTACTTCACCGACACCGCCATAGACACACCGACTTGATACGGGCGATAGTGCGGCCCAACCCACTATATTGCCTTCTTGTTCGGCTATCAACCGACAGCTATCGGCATGGGAAGCATTCCAGCTTCCATAATCGGGCACCTTGCTTTCAAAGGTTGCAAGACCGGTAGCGATACCCTCTGCATAGATTTGGGCGACCGATGGCCAATCTTTTTTGGTCATTTTGCGTATGGTCATGCTCAAATACCCTTAACAGCACCCAACGCCGGGGGCACAACATGCTTCACTTTCAACAGCTGTTTTCTCTGTAACCCCACAGGTTTCCTTTGCCTTACAATCCGTTTTTTCAACCGATAGCTTCAAAATAAGCGAAGTGTCGTTTTGAACGGCCTCTTCAACAAACAATTGGGCCGTATGAAAGTGTGCATTGCCATACTCGAATTTGATTTCGGTATCCGGTACCATTGGTTTCATACGGTTTACCTTGTTCAAGATACCCAATGCCTTTAAAGTAGACATGAATGAAATGTTATCTTTTTCTTTTGGGCTCTCCCACAACTGTACCACTGTTTCCTTCCAGCTATCGGTTCTTGCACCACAATCGACAGATTCTATGGTAATATTTTTCACTTCTGTGATATGGTAGTTGGCGCCAACGAGCTGGTTGGGCAGATATTCAAAACGCAGATCTTTGTTTTGGTGCGCTTTGAGCAATTCTAGAAATTCACCTGTTTTCATTTGTTGTTGTTTAATGTTTTTAAATCGGTCAACAGCAATTTTGGTTGATATTTGTAAAGAACGCATTAAAGCTATTTTGAAGTTCTTGCCATCGTTCTTCATCGATGCAATAACAAAGGTTCTTGCCTTCAAAAGATCCCTTTAACAGTCCTATTTTTTTTATCTCGTTAAGGTGTTGTGATATGGTGGGCTGGGCCAAACCTATTTCATCGACCAGATCGGTACATATGCACCCTTCTTGTTTGCTGATGTATTCCAATATGGCAATTCGGGCAGGATGTGCCAATACTTTGGCAATTTGTGCCATTTCGTTTTGTGCCGACGAGAAGATATGTGTTTTGGTGACTCCCATTTAATATTGCAATATTACGATAATAATATTAAAAATAAAAGGCCAGCGTGTTTTTTCTGACCTTTCTTTCTTTAGAACCAAGGTTTTTTGCCCACCTGGTACGTGTTGTAAAACTCCTCATCTGATTTGGTCAGGTAGACGATACCTTCTATCAAACCGATGAGTCCGGGTATATATATAAGAAAGGCAAAAATAACCGTACAGGCCAAAATGATCGATATAAGGCTAAGGCCGAGAAGTATAAAGCCTTCTTTGTTGTAGCCCAAGATAAATTTGTGTACCCCCAGCCAGCCGACCAATATTGCCGTGATGCCAGCGAGTATTTTTTTATTGTCACCACCAGCATTTTTCAAGCCCTCGGTGAACTCGTTGGCGGTTTTTTTAGCTTCCTCTTTAAAATCACCGGCAGCTTCCTTGGCATCTTCGGCCGCTTCACCGGCCGCTTCTTTTGCTTTGTCAAAGGCTTCTTCGGCCTTATCGCCCAAATCTTTGTTTTCTTCTGACATAATTTTAATTTGTTGGTTGTATGAACCTTAAATGTAGCAAATATTTCAATACCTACAGAAAGGCTTTATCAACAGGCTCCCAAAGCTCTATCTTATTGCCTTCGGGATCCATGATCCAACCAAACTTTCCATAATCGTATTCTTCGACTTCACCCACTACGTTCACTCCTTCCTTTTCAAGTGCCGACAACAGTTCTTTTAAGTTTTCGACCCTAAAGTTCATCATGAACTGCTTTTCACTGGGTTTGAAATAGGTGGTATCTTCTTTGAACGGGCTCCATTGGGTCATACAATCGCTTCCTTCTTGGTCTTTCCACCAAAAACTACAACCATACTGGTCGGTGTTCAGCCCCAAGTGGGTCTTATACCAATTCTTGATTTTATCGGGATCTTTGGTCTTGAAGAAAAACCCACCAAGACCGGTCACTCTTTTTTTCATTTTTATCTTTTAACGTTTTTTTCATATAGGCCTACCCAATCATCTACCGCTATTTTTTGAGAGAGTTGGGCGATGAGTTTGTAGGGAATGTCATTCATTTTTTTAAAGCGGATACAGCTCTTGCCCATATCCAATTTTGTTTTTGAATGTTTTGGATATTCGGCAATGAACCAATCCAAGAGTTTTTCGTCGGCATAAACACCTGCGTGGTACAACGCTATGAAGTTCTTTTGGGATGCAATGTTGATGAACGGAAGCGGTAGTTTTGGGTCGCAGTGGTACCCGGGGGGATACACCGAATGGGGCACATAAAATCCGATCATTTTATAGTTTATTCCTTCCTCAAAGCCTTTCGGAAGGTTGCTTTTTATGGTTTCACGTAATTTAGATATTGGTTCTTTTCTGTCATCCGGGACTTTGGAAATGTATTCTTCGACGGTTTGGGCATCTATGGTCATGGTATTGTTAGTTACGTTGCAAAATCAATGATGAAATTAAAGATATGATAAAGCCAATGACAAAAACGGTCATTCC
>JANQOD010000373.1 GCA_028289745.1 Allomuricauda sp.
TTGCGATAAACACGGCCCGGTGAAATGGTGCGAATGGGGGGTTTGTGCTTTTCCATATAGCGTACCTGTACCGAAGAGGTGTGCGTTCGCAAGAGAATATCGGGGTCGGTCTGTATGAAGAACGTGTCCTGCATGTCGCGGGCAGGGTGGTATTCTGGCAGGTTCAGCGCCGTAAAATTATGCCAATCATCTTCAATTTCAGGCCCTTCTGATACATTGAAACCTATCCTTGAAAAAATATCGATTATTTGGTTCTTTACTATTGATATCGGATGCCGCGCCCCAATTTCAATGGGTTCGCCAGGCCTGGTAAGGTCGTCATATTTTCCTGAAAGATCGGTTTGGCCTTTCAATGCCTCTTGAAGTGCATCGACCTTTTCGGCAGCGGCTTTCTTCAACTCGTTGATGGCCTGGCCAAACTCCTTTTTTTGTGCTGTGGGCACATTTTTGAACTCAGCAAAAAATTCGTTCAAAAGGCCTTTTTTGCCCAAATACTTAATTCTGAAGGTTTCAATTTCCTCTTTTGAGGTAGCGGTAAAACCTTCAACTTCTTGTAAATGCTGTTTTATGGTATCAATCATCGTCGGCGGCCTTATTGGCCGACAAATTTAATGAATTGTACAAGAAAATGAGGTAAAAGCATAAGCAGTTCTATAAGGCCAAGGGTATTTCAACGGTAATCTTGGGTCATAGATTTTCATACGACATCCTCCACATTTTCTTTTACCCAATCAATACAATCGTCAACATTTTCAAAAACGTGTTCTTCGGGGATCAGATCGGGGATAATATCAATACGCTCCATCATATATCTTGGTTGATCCAAAATACCTACCAACAGAGCGGTTTTTCCATTTCTTTTCAGGTCTTGCAAGACATCTTCCATGGCATAAAGGCCAGATTGATCCATATACTGCATCCGATCCATTCTGATGACAACCGTTGAAGCAAAATGCGGTATCTGTAGGGCCAATTGCTGAAAATCACTTGTGGACCCAAAGAAAAGGGGGCCTTTGATGTGCTTGATGACGACCTCTTCCTTTAGTTTTTTCGGAAAACCTTTTTCATCTGCCCAAGGCTGTTCGTGCAAGGGTTTTACATCTGACCTTTTAGCCGTTAAATCCCCGATTTTCTTCATGAACATCAAAGATGCGATGACCAGGCCAATACCGACGGCATAGACCAAATTCCATATCGACGACAAAACCAAAACCGTCAACATGATGATGACTTCAGAACTGAGCTTCAGTGGCCCCAGCTTTATATCTTTTGGTAGGTAAGGAATGGCCTTCAGGCCCTTATAATCCATCACCCCGATACCCACGGTGACCAAAATACCGGCCAAAACGGCTGCAGGAATCTGTGAGGCCACGGGACCAAGAGCGAGCAAAATGAGTAAAAGCAAAACACCGGCGATCATCCCTGACAGGCGGGTCTTGCCCCCTGAATTGATATTGACCACTGTACGTATGGTGGCCCCTGCCCCGGGAATACCGCCAAAAACGGCCGCTATACTATTACCAATACCCTGCCCTACCAGCTCTTTGTTGGGTTTGTGCTTGGTGTTGGTCATGTTGTCGGCGACCACTGAGGTCAGCAATGAGTCGATCGCCCCCAAAAGGGCCAAGGTCAGGGCCGTAAAAATATAGGGGGTAATGGCCGTTAATTTGAATTGGGTAAAAATGTCCATCTGCAAGATGGGCAGCCCTTCAGGAATCTGTTCAATCGGGCGATAATCGAGTCCGAACCCAAAGGCGACCCCCGAAACGACTATCAGGGCGACCAGCGTGCTTGGTACGGCCGTGGTAATGCGCTTGAACCCATAAATGATAAAAATGGTCGCCAAGGCCAAGGCCAACTCAAGCCAATCGATATTTTTCAAGGCTCTGGGCAATACCTTGATGGTACCTACTACACCAGAGGCATCTTTGGCGGCAAGGGTTTGCGATTCTTTGAGTATATCGGCCTCAGTGGTCATTTCTGCCCTTCGAATGGTTTCCTCAAAATCTTCCAGTACCAAAATGCCCTCACCGGCCTCTTCTTTGAGAATGTTTTCTAAAATCTCCTCTTCTGCTGCTGGTATATACTCTGACACATAATCGTTGTCTTCTTTTGGATAGTACCCGACCGCAGGAAGAATCTGCGTGACCAGAATGATGACCCCGATCGCTGTCATGAACCCCGAGACCACCGGATAGGGAATATACTTGATATATTTGCCGAGCCCTATGATTCCCAACCCTATCTGCATCAATCCGGCCAAAAGAAAAACCGCCAGTATGATGGGCAGTGCTTTGCCCACATCACCATCGTTCACGGCCAATATGCCTGCGATGATGACCATGCTTACGGCTGTCATGGGTGCTGTCGGACCAGATATTTGGGTATTTGTTCCTCCGAACAAGGCAGCAAAAAAACTGATGAATATCGCTCCGTATAATCCGGCACTTGGGCCCAAACCCGAACTCACCCCGAACGCCAGTGCCAAGGGTAGTGCTACGATACCTGCGGTGATGCCCCCAAAGAGATCGCCCCTAAAATGGGCGAAGAAATTCTTCATATTGTTGATTTAAAGAAAGATTGTTTATGCTACTGGATCAGCAATAAAAGCACCTCAATCTGGTCGTATATGATAGATGTCGTCCAATTGGGAGACATCGTTCATGCTGATCTCCATATCGTTCGCAATGCCTGTTTTAATGTCATATACCCAACCGTGAAGATGAAGAAACCGACCTTCTTTCCAGGCATTTTGTACTATCGAAGTTTTGGCAAGGTCTGCAACCTGTTCCTTAACGTTCAATTCTACCAGACGATCCCACCTTTTATTTTCATCATCGATAGCCTCAAGCTCTTCTCTATATTTGGCATAGATGTCTTTGATATGACGTATCCACTTGCCGACAAACCCGACGGTACTATTACCCATGGCCGCTTTCACACCCCCACAGCCATAGTGTCCGCATACAATAATGTGCCTTACTTCAAGGGCATTGACCGCATATTCGAGTACGCTGAGCATATTGATGTCGGTATGTATGGCCATATTGGCAATATTTCTATGGGTAAAGACCTCGCCAGGTTCAGCCCCTATGATCTCGCTTGAGGGCACTCTACTGTCGGCACAACCCAGCCACAGTAATGGTGGGTGCTGCCCCTTTGCCATTTCACTGAAGTAATCGGGATTGTTGGCAAGTTTCTCGGCGGCCCATTTTTTGTTCTTTTCAAGAATGTCTTTATAGTATAACATAATAGCGATGCTTTTATTTAGGCTTAAAATAGGGGTTTTGAAGCAGATTTAAAAGTAATGCTTTTACAATTAACGCTGAAGGGTATCAAAAATCTTTTAGGGATTTTAGATTCTCAGTGGGCATCCAACCTGTCTGTCCATCAGCTATCTTGATTTTGCTCCATCCATCATATTCGTCGAGCACATTGACTTTGGTGCCTTCATGTAAAGTGAAGACCGCTTGGCTTCTATTATTGGGTTCGGCCGTTATCTTAACCTCTTCAGAAAAAATAATCGCGGGCTGATCATTCTTGTACTCTTGATGTCTCAGATAAGAAAAGACGAGTGCCCAGAATGCCAAAAACATTGAAACCATACTTGATATGAAAGCAATGCGTTTTTTTAATGCTGAACGCATAAAGTAATAAAACAGATAGGCCAAGACGAATAGCATTGCAGATATGACCGCCACGATGGCCCACTGGTCAAATGAAAAAATGCCAACAACACCTTCATAAATTTTTGCCATGGCCGTTTTGGGCATTTTTTCTATGGCATCAAGCCTCATGTTCTGGGCATAGGCCAAATTGTTCTTGATTTCACCATCGCTAGGATTTAGCAATAAGGCTTTCTCATAATAATAAATGCTGGGCCCTATTTCGTTCAACTTGTAATGGGCGTTGCCCAAATTGAAATAGAGTTCTGAAGAATGTAGCCCATCTGCTATTATTTCTTCATATAATTCGATGGCCTTTCGGTATTCGCCCAAATTATAGGCATCATTGGCCTGGGTGAACAATTGATCGCTTTGGGCGTTTGCCCACAAGCCGATAAAAAATACAACAATCGCCAAATATTTCTTCATATTCACAGTTGCTTGTCCATTTTTGAAATGACCTCACTTGCCTTGTCGTAATCTTGCTGCATTTGTACCTCTGAAAAGGGACTGTACCTGGCCATTTCGCAGTTTTTTAGCAATGCGATGAAACCGTTGACAGTATCTTCATCAACATCTTTGTCGTGCAACAGCACCGTTATCTTCTCTTTACTGAATTCACTGGTGACGATTTTCAGTTTGGCCTTCAGGTAGTTATGAAGCGCTTTTTCCAATGCGATATAAAAATGATCCTTGTTGCCCAGCTCTTTTTTAGCCGTTGACAGGTACTTTTTGGCCAATCTATCGGCTCGTTTCAATCTGTTGCCCTCAACATCGCTTGCGATGGCCTTTCTTCTCTTGAATACCAATATCGCTACGGGAATAAGCAACAATGGGGAAATCAAGAAGAGATAGAAGCGTGTTGAACCAAAGAAAAACTCGGTATCGATTTCAGAAAGGTTTGGGGTCACTTTTATAAAATGAAATTGTTTGCCCGTGGGCACAATAAATTTAGGGGTCCCATTATTTGAAGCAATCGAGGAGGTGGCATCGGTCGGGCCTTGAAGTACATCTAACGTGATTTCTTCCGATTCAAGGGCATGGTACTTTTCTGTCTTCGGATTGAAATAACTGAATGAAATGCTCGGGATAGGATATTTTCCCTTATAGGAAGGAACGATGGTATAATTATTCGACACTTTTCCCTCCATTCCGGAAGAAGTGGTTCGAACTTTTTCCTCAAATTCAGGCTCATATACTTCAAGTGCGCTCGGAAGCTCGGGTTCTGGCAATTGAAACAACTTTAGATTTCCTTTGCCACTTACCTCGATTTTGGCCTGCAACGACTCAGAGGCATTCAATGAAGACTTGCTAGTGCTCACAGAAAAGTCGAATTGACCAACAGCGCCTCCGAAATTTGTTGGCTTGCCCTTTTCAGGGAGCCTTCTGACGTTGAGCAGCCTTTTGCCCGCAGAGACCATCTTGCTGGCCTGCTTATAAATTCTGCCCCCAAAAAAATCACGTCTGTTGGTCGGAACGTCTACATAAATTTCAAGCGATAAGGGTTCGATTTCCAATTTTCCCGTTTTCTGCGGATAAAGTACCATCCGTTTTAAGACAACACTTCGATAGGGCTTGCCCTTGAAAGTAGTATTGACCGTATTATACTTGGTCACAGGAATATCTTGGCTCCAGAAATTGTTGTACTTGGGGTTGTCGATGGGCCGATAATTGGTCACACTGATATTCGGACTGATATACAGTTTGTACACCACACTCACGGCCTCGTTCAGATAGGGGGAAGATTTTGAGACCTCGGCCACTAGGTGAAGGCTTTCATCGGCCACGTCATCTATGGTCTTGGGGGCATTGGGGTTGTCAACTGCCGGGGTCACTTCGACAGCTTTCGGTACGGTCTTGTATGTTTCGCCACTGATTTCGATAGAGGCCTGCTCAATGGTAAACCTACCCTGTTTCGCGGGGGTCAGAATATAGGAATACGATTTTGAAAAACTGCGTTTGCCATTTATCCATGAAGAACTGATGGATTGTGATGGCCCCATGACCACTTTGAACCCCTCAAAATCTGGTGGAACAAAATTATCGCCATCTTTGTTCATTTTGAACTCGACCCGCAACCTTTCATTGACCCCTAATTTTTCTTTGCTCAGGTTGACATTGAAAGTGACCTCATCTTCTTGTGCCCATGCGAGAGGTGCCACAAGAAATGCGCAAAGAAAAATCAACGAATATTGTAGAAAACGTCGCTGCATCACCAGTCTTTTTCATTTTTGGTTTTGGCTCCCTTTACTTTTTTCGCTTCCAGTTTTTCTTGAACCTTTTTCTCTTCGTTCTGCATGGCTTCTAAAAGGTTCTGTATCTGTTGTTTTGACAGTTGGTTCGGTCTGGGTTTCTTTTGCTCGTCAGGTTGGTCGCCTTGGTTGGGTTTTTGTTGTTGTTCTTTTTTCTGCTCTCCTTCTCCTTCTTTGTTTTCTTCAGGCTTTTCATTGCCTTTGTCGCCCCCATCTTTGCTTTGGTCGTCGTTCTGTTCTCCGTCGTCTTTCTTGTCGTTCTCCCCTTGGTTCTGATCCTGGTTCTGCTGCTGTTGGTCTTGTTGGTCTTCGTTTTGTTCGTCGTCTTTGTTTTGGTTGTTTTTTTGGTCGTCTTGCTGTTTTTTCAACATTTCCTTGGCCAAGGCCAGGTTATACCGTGTCTCTTCATCATTCGGATCATTGCGGAGGGCTTCCTTATAGGCTTCTACCGCTTTTTGATATTCTTTGTTCTTCATGTACACATTGCCCATATTATGATAGGCTTTGTGTTTTTCTGGTTTGGCCGTGGCCTTTTCACCAGCTTGTTTGAAGCGGCCAAAGGCTTCGCCAAAGCTTTCCCGGTTATAATAGGCCCTTCCCAAATTATAGGGGGCGGCAATATTTTCGGGATTTTTTGAAATGGCCTTACGGTAATCAACCTCGGCACCCACAAAATCGTTGGCCCGAAGCTCTTGGTTCGCTTCATGGGTGAGGTTTTGTGCCGCCCTGGCAGATTTTTCATCGATACCACTAGCGTCAGCTTCTTCTTGTGTACGGCCGATTTGACAGAACACCAAGAAAACCAACATAAAGATCAAAATATTCCTATCCATGGTACTCTTCATTGAAAAGATTCAATTTTTTCAACCACTGAGTTTTTCTGTCTAAAATGAAAACATCTAAAAATAGAAATAAAAGGCCAATGCCCAAGAACCATTGAAACTGGTCTTTGTATTCGGCAAACTGCTTGGCCTCGAACTCTTTCTTGTCCATTTTGTTCAGTTCTTCCTTGATAAAATCCACTGCA
>JANQOD010000386.1 GCA_028289745.1 Allomuricauda sp.
TTTGATGGTGCGCATTGTGAGCGATAAGATGGATGAAGAGCTCAAAAAAAAACACGTCCGCCCCATGGATTTCACCAAACGTCCCTTGAAAGAATTTGCATACGTATCACCAGAGGGTCTCAAAAGTGAGGAGGCACTGCACTATTGGATCGACCTGGGGCTTGAACATGCGAAGGGCAAATTGAAAGATTGAAGCATGCAACTTTTCTACGACCCAAGTCTCGACAACAGCTCAAAGCAATTTAATTTCTCACCGGAAGAGAGCAGACATATCATCAAGGTTTTGCGCAAAAAGGAAGGCGACATCGTCAAGATCACCAATGGCAAGGGCTATCTTTTTGAGGCCAAAATCTTGCAGGCCGACCAAAAAAAATGCAGGGCACAGCTAGTTTTAGAAGAAAAGACCGTTCCACGTCTGCATACCCTGCATATGGTGGTCGCGCCCACCAAAATGAACGACCGGTACGAATGGTTTTTGGAAAAGGCCACCGAAATCGGAGTGAATGAGATCACACCCGTGCTATGCGAGCATTCTGAGCGAAAGATCATCAAGCCCGAACGATTGCAGAAGGTATTGCAATCGGCCATGAAACAATCGTTGCAGACCTATCTGCCGAAATTGAACCCCCTGACAGACTTTAAAACTTTTATGGCACAGAACCTAAACGGTCTCAAATTCATCGCCCACTGTGCCGAAGGAGAAAAAATGGAGCTAAAACGTAGGGTGGCGACCGATAAAGATGTCATTATTCTCATCGGTCCCGAAGGTGATTTTTCAAGTGCCGAAATCACCTTGGCACAAAAAAATGGTTATGTGCCCGTATCATTGGGGCGTAACCGTTTGAGAACAGAAACGGCGGCCATCGTGGCCTGCACCACGGTAGCCATGGTGAACGCCTAAACCCTAGTACCTATAAAGGTTTTTTGGCCGCGGCAACAATGTCCATAGCCTCATTTTCAAGTAGTAGCATCAAGGTACAAGGTTCATTTTTGAACACTGTGGATGGAATATCAATGTATCCTGAACCCGAATCGATCGGCAGGTATTTTTCAGCTACCACGATGTTTGCGTTTGTAAGTTTTTTGTGCCTGTTCTCGCCCCGACCGACCTGTGTGGTACGCTCGTTAAGCACCAATACCGCCCGAAGTAGTTCTGCATTTGCGCTACTATCAACAGAAAAATCAAAAAGCGCTCTGCGCCCAACTTTCTCGACCACTTTCAAATCTACCCAACCGGTAGCTTTCATCTTTTTGTACTGGGTTATCTTACTGTTCATTTTTTGGGCATTTGAGCCTACAAAATGCTCCATGCCATTGATGACCAGTTGGGGCGTATAATTACTTCGATTGCGAAACTTTAGGTTATAGGCCGTCTGTTTTTTGGTATGGGCCGATTTGCTGAACGGATCTTTCCAGCCGATGTAATTCCAATAGTCGATATGGTACGAAAGGGCAAAAACCTCTTTTGGGTATTGTTTTTTCACCCTTTGCAATAGTGCATCGGCCGGAGGGCAGCTCGAACAACCTTGCGAGGTAAAAAGTTCGAGAACCACGACCCCGGGGCTTTCCGCGTTAATGTCACCCATATTCTTGGCTTTTTCTTCAGAGTAAGAAGTCGTTACTGTGAGTGCCATGGCCACAATGGCCAGAATTATGATTTTTTTAAACATGAATACTGTACATTTATGCTCTTAATCGAACTTTGATGCAAAAACTTACCCTTTGGTGCGGTTTTTTAGCTCTTTTTGTGACGGCAAACGGCTTCTCGCAACAGGTCGGGGTACTAAAGTATGGTGGTGGAGGTGATTGGTACTCCAATCCCACGGCACTGCCCAATCTAGTGGCATTTTGCAATACGAACATCGACACCGACATCGACCCCAAAATAGAGCCGGTCGAAGTCGGAAGCGTGAACATCTTTCAATTTCCGTTTCTGCACATGACAGGTCACGGCAATGTCTTTTTCACCAGCGAGGAAGCTGAAAACCTGCGCACCTACCTGCTTTCTGGCGGATTCTTGCATGTTGATGACAATTACGGTATGGAACCCTATTTTAGGAGAGAGATCAAAAAGGTCTTTCCTGATAAGGAATTGGAAGAACTGGGTTTGGACCATCCTATCTTTGACCAGACTTTTCAATTTCCGGATGGATTGCCCAAGATACACGAACATGACGGTAAGCGCCCCCAGGCACTGGGCATTTTTCACGAAGGCCGCTTGCTGCTGTTGTTTACTTTCGAAAGTGATCTAGGGGATGGTTGGGAA
>JANQOD010000392.1 GCA_028289745.1 Allomuricauda sp.
GAATGTCTTCCATTATTTCCTTGCCACCTTTATTCAACACTTCTTTGGCACTTAGTTCGCCCAAGGCTTTGGCTGCTGAAATGGGCGCCTCTTTTTCAACGGTTACCGTTCTTTTTCCATCTAAGGAAAAAAGTCCACCCTTGAAATAAACCATTTGGTCTTTTATTTTGGCCAAAGCTCCTATGGGGGCCGAACAGCCCCCCTCCAAGGTTTGCAGAAAAGCGCGTTCGATTTGGGTACAAAGTTCGGTTTCTTGATGGTTGAGCGCAGAAACTTTATCGATTGTTTCCTTGTCTTCATCCAAAGCGACCACCACCATGGCCCCTTGGGCGGGAGCGGGTAGCATCCAGTGCAATTCAGTGTTGTTTTCGGGCAAAAGTCCGATTCGTTGTAGCCCGGCCATGGCAAATATGGCAGCGTTCCACCGGCTGTCTTTCAATTTTTGTAGACGGGTATTCACATTGCCCCTTAAATCGACCATTTCATGCAGGGGATATCGGTGCAACCACTGGGCTCTTCGTCTAAGGCTTCCGGTGGCGACAATACCTTCTTCGTTCAGAAAATCCCACCCCTTGTGCACGAGTACATCGGCGGCACTGGCACGTTTTGGAACAGCGACCTGTACAATGCCCTGAGGCAACTTGGTAGGCACGTCTTTCATAGAATGTACCGCTAGGTCTATTTCTCCTTTTAGCAGGGCTATATCAAGTGCCTTGGTAAAAATACCGGTAACGCCTAGCTCGTAGAGCGGTTTGTCGAGTACCAGGTCGCCCAATGATTTGACGGGCACCAACTGGGCGACATGCCCCAGTGCCTCTAAGCTATTTTTGATGGTGTTGGCCTGCCAAAGCGCCAATTCGCTGTCTCGGGTGCCAATACGGAGCGGACTATTCATCAACATTGATTTGAAGCTGAAAAACCTCTTGTATCAATTGCAGACTATCTTCGGTATCGACTTCCGCCCTTTTTAAATGGTTGGCAAATTGTTTGGTGATCTTCTGTATGATTCGTTCTGAGACGATTTCTGCCTGCTCGGTGTTGAAGTCCTCAAGTTTTTTGGAATGGAAGCTAAGCTCTTCTTCCTTCATGGTCTTCAACTTCTTTTTCAGGGCTTTGATGATAGGGGCGAATTTTCGGGTCTCTAGCCATTTCGTGAAGTCGAACTGTACCTCATCAATGATCGTTTCCGCTTTGGGAATGTACTGTTTTCTGCGTTCTAGCGCCTTGGTGGTGACTTGTGAAAGTTCGTCAAGGTGCACCAAGGAAACATTCGGCAATTCCTTTACATCATCTGACACATTTTTTGGAACGGACAGATCCAAGATCAAGAGCGGTCTATCGGTATAGATCAAATCTTTTGAAACAGTGGGCAGTTGTGCACCGGTGGCCACCACGAGTACATCGGTCTTTCTGATTTCGGTCTGTAAATCGCCATACTCTTTGACCACAAGATGAAATTTGCCCGCCACTTCCTCTGCCTTTTGCCGTGTGCGGTTGATAAGGGTAATGTGTTTGTTATCGGTATGTTTGATGAGGTTTTCACAAGTGTTGCGCCCTATTTTACCTGTGCCGAACAGTAATATTTCCTTGTTTGGGATATCGGGCACATGGTTCAATATATATTGTACCGACGCAAAGGCCACTGAGGTGGCGCCCGACGAAATATCGGTTTCGTTCTTAATGCGCTTACTGGCCTGTATCACCGAATTGCAGAGACGCTCTAAGAACGGATTGGCCATTTCGTGCTTTTTTGAGCGATAAAAGCTTTGCTTGATTTGGCTGATGATCTCAAAATCGCCCAAAATTTGACTGTCCAATCCCGTGCCCACGCGAAAAAGATGGGTGATCGCTTCATGGTTTTTATAGACATAGGCCACTTCCTGAAAAGCTTCAACGGTACCCTGGGTATGTTCGCAAAGCAACTTTATCAATTGAAAGGGGTGTTGCGCAAAACCATGCAATTCTGTGCGATTGCAAGTCGAAATAACCATAAGACTATCGATGCCCTCGCTTTTGGCATTCAATAAAAGGCGATCGATTGCAGGTACATCAAGACTGAATTGGCCCCTTGTAACGGCATCTGCCTTTTTATAGCTCAGGCCGATCGTGTAGAATGAACTATGTCTTGAAATGTGATAGTGCTTCATACCCTGTCTTACGACGCCCACAAAAATACAGGTTGCACATGGTCAAAAATAACGCTGTAAGAACTTTTTATAACGATATCGGACACATTTTGGCCCCAAAACATCAAAATCAATGAAAAACCCTAAATTTACTGTGTTTAAGTTGAAAACAAATATTGTTTAGACTCAATCTAAATAAGATAAAATCGTCCATTTATGCAGATTACATCGACTAAAAATGTCGCTAGCGGTTCATTTCGGGAAGTCTTGATCGAAGACGGATTCTATGTGCTTAAGATACAGAATGATAGCGATGGGCCTAGGCGGGTAGAGCGCGAGATCGATAGCACCTATATTCAGTTTCATTTCTGTTTGAAAGGCAACGCAAGGTTTAATTTCAATCAGGGAGCGTACGGATTGGAAGTCTCTGAAGAAAATGCACTCTTGCTCTACAACACGCAAAAAGATTTGCCCTTGAACCTGCTGTTGGCACCGAAGTCGTGGTTGTTGTCGGTGGTGATGACCATTCGAAAATTTCATTCGTTGTTTTCCTCAGAGGCCGGTTATATTCCGTTTTTGAGCGCTGACAATCGCGAAAAAAAGTACTATGCACAAGAGCCGGTAAACCCTGCCATTGCGGTGATATTGAGCCAAGTCATGAACTACAGCCTGCATCCTTCCATCAAACAGTTGTACATCAGGGGCAAGGTCTATGAACTGCTCTCGCTCTATTTCAACCGTGTTGAGGATGCCGATTTGGAACAATGCCCATTTTTGGCCGACGAAGAGAATGTGCGGCGCATCAGACAGGCGAAGGAAATCATGATCACACGTATGGCCGAACCCCCCACTTTGGCCGAACTCTCAAAAGAAATTGGGTTGAGCTTGAAAAAGTTGAAAGAGGGTTTCAAACAGATTTATGGCGATTCTGTTTACGGATTTCTGTTCGACTATAAAATGGAGTATGCACGCAAAATGTTAGAAACCGGACGGTATAATGTGAATGAAGTGGGG
>JANQOD010000221.1 GCA_028289745.1 Allomuricauda sp.
AGTCTGCCCTTTCTGCGAACAATTTTGCATTCTGCACTTCTTTTCTTTATTGATGCCCTAACTTTCATAACAGCTCTAGTATCTATATGTAATTCTTGCTTTGGTCAAATCGTACGGGCTCATCTCAAGTTTTACCTTGTCGCCGGGAAGCAACTTGATGTAGTGCATCCTCATCTTTCCTGAGATATGAGCGGTCACGATGTGACCGTTTTCCAGTTCAACCCGAAACATTGCATTTGACAATGCCTCTATGATTGTACCATCTTGTTCTATTGCTGGCTGCTTTGCCATTCTTTTTCCAGTCTTTAGTTGTTAGTACTTAGTCGACAGCTGAACTTTAAATTCTATTGGGCTACCGACTAAAGACTATCGTCCAATTATGCTACTTTTCTATTTTTACCGGTTTTCATCAAACCGTCATAATGCCTATTGAGCAAGTATGAATTGACCTGTTGTACAGTATCTATGGCAACCCCTACCATGATCAAAAGGGAGGTACCGCCATAAAACAGTGCCCAACCAGGTTGAACGTCCATCAATTTCACGACCACGGCCGGTAAAACCGCCAAGGCTGCCAAAAATACAGATCCTGGGAAAGTGATCAATGACATTATCTTGTCTAAAAAATCACCCGTTTCCTTTCCTGGGCGGATACCCGGTATAAATCCACCGCTTCTCTTCAAATCATCGGCCATCTTGTTCGTAGGAACCGTAATGGCCGTATAGAAGTAGGTAAATATGATGATCAATACCGCGAATAGGATGTTGTACGCCAAGCCGAAAATATCTGCGAACTGAACTTCCATCCATTGTCCCACTGCCGTACTGTTGAACGTTCGCCCCAATAAACTGGGGGCAAACATTATCGCCTGTGCGAAAATGATCGGCATCACCCCTGAGGCATTCAACTTCAAGGGAATATATTGACGAGAGCCCATTATGTTCTTTTCATAACCACCAGAAGCCGTTCTTCTTGCATATTGAACGGGTACCCTGCGCACGGCCATTACCAAAAGCACACTGGCCAAAATGACCAAGAACCAAATAATCAATTCGATCAAGATGAACATCAAGCCACCTGTATTATTGGTCGTTCTCGAAATGAACTCTTGTACGAATGACTGGGGCATGGTCGCGATGATCCCGATCATGATCAACAATGAAATACCATTGCCGATACCTTTATCGGTAATTTTTTCACCCAACCACATGGCAAACACACAACCCGTGACCAAGATAATTACCGCTGGAATTATAAAATCGAGCCCTTTGCCCAAGATAAAAGCACTATTGGGCACGCCCAAGGCTTCCAATCCATAGAGATAGGCCGGTGCCTGAACAATACAGATACCGATGGTCAACCAACGGGTAATCTGGTTTTTGGTCTTTCGGCCACTTTCACCCTCTTTATCGAGTTTCTGCAAATAGGGTATCGCAATACTCATCAACTGTACCACGATCGATGCAGAAATATAGGGCATGATGCCCAAGGCAAAAACCGATGCATTGGCAAAGGCCCCACCGGTAAATGCATTTAAAATGCCCAAAATGCCCTGTTCTGTACTAGAGGTCAATTCAGCTAATTGAGAGGTGTCAATACCTGGAAGCACGACTTGGGCACCGAAGCGATACACCAATAACAGTCCTAAAGTGACAATAATACGTCTCTTCAGTTCTTCAATCTTCCAAATATTCAATATGGTCTCAATAAATTTCTTCATGTACTCTTTACTTACAGCGTGATGGCTTCTCCTCCTGCTTTTTCAATGGCTTCTTTGGCCGATACGGTAAATTTGTGTGCTGATACCTTAAGTTTTGCCTTAAGCTCTCCTCCCCCCAAAATCTTTACCAAATCATTCTTTCGGGCCAAACGATATTCGACCAAGGTCTCAAAGGTTACTTCACCTTTGACCCCTTTTTCATCTACCAAGTGCTGCAACTTGTCTAAATTGATGCCCCGGTATTCTTTTCTGTTGATATTGGTAAAGCCGAATTTGGGAACTCGTCGCTGTAAAGGCATTTGTCCACCTTCGAATCCGATCTTTTTTGAATATCCCGATCTTGATTTCGCACCTTTATGTCCACGGGAGGAAGTACCTCCTTTTCCAGAGCCTTCACCTCTTCCAAGACGTTTGCCCGGCCTATTTCTTGAACCTTCTGCTGGTTTTAGATTACTCAAATCCATTCTTACCGATCATTTAAGCTTCCTCTGTGGAAACCAAGTGTTTTACTTTATTTACCATTCCAAGGATATTGGGCGTGTCTTCATGCTCGACCACCTGGCCAATTTTTCTTAGCCCCAATGCCGCAAGAGTCCTTTTTTGGTCTCTTGGCCGTTTGATGGCACTTCTCACTTGTCTAACTTTAATCTTCGCCATTTCTGAACAAATTATCCTTTGAACACTTTTTCTAAACTGATTCCCCGTTGCTTGGCAACCGTTTCGGCATCCCTCAATTGCAGTAGCGCATCAAAAGTGGCCTTTACCACGTTATGGGGATTCGAGGAACCCTGTGACTTTGAAAGTACATCGTGTACCCCGACTGCTTCCAGTACCGCGCGTACGGCACCACCGGCAATTACCCCGGTACCCTCGGAAGCCGGTTGGATATATACCCTTGCACCGCCATATTTGCCCTTTTGCTGATGAGGAATGGTGCCTTTGTTTATAGGTATTCTCACCAAATTCTTCTTGGCATCTTCAACGGCCTTCGCAATAGCGGTGGCAACTTCTTTCGACTTGCCCAAACCGTGGCCAACAACACCATTCTCATCTCCGACGACAACAATCGCCGAAAAACCGAATGCCCGACCACCTTTGGTTACTTTGGTAACCCTTTGTACGCCAACAAGACGGTCTTTCAATTCTAAACCACCTGGTTTTACTAGTTCTATGTTTTTGTATTTCTGGTACATAATTGATTTAGAATTTAAGTCCTGCTTCCCTGGCACCTTCGGCCAATGATTTAACCCTGCCATGATAGAGGTTGCCGCCCCTATCGAAGGCTATGCTCTCGATACCCGCTTTTTTGGCCTTCCCTGCAATGGCCTTTCCTACGGCGTTGGCAATTTCAGTTTTGGTTCCTTTTGCCTCGATATCCTTATCCCTTGATGATGCAGCGGCCAAAGTGACCCCTTTGTTATCATCGATCAATTGGGCATAGATTTCTTTGTTGCTACGGAAAACCGACAATCTGGGCCGTTCAGCCGTACCAAAGGAAACCTTTCTGATCCTTCTGCGGATGCGTATCTTTCTTTCGGTCTTCGATAATGCCATAATCTTTTCTTATTAAGCTGATTTACCTGCTTTTCTTCTTATCTGTTCACCTACAAATTTGATGCCTTTGCCCTTGTACGGCTCAGGCTTACGGAATGAGCG
>JANQOD010000396.1 GCA_028289745.1 Allomuricauda sp.
GAGCAAATTGTGTTGAATTCAGGCATAGACACCACTATCATTCGAGCGAGCTGGTTTAACCAGAATTTTAGTGAAAGCTTTTTCTTGGAGCCCATTCAACAAGGGGTGGTGGCCTTGCCCAAAGCCCACTTAGGAGCTCCTTATGTAGATGCCAATGATTTGGCCGATGCCGCTGTTGAAGTGTTACTGAATGAAGGTCATAACGGCCAGATTTATGAACTTACTGGTCCCCGGCTATTGAACTTTGAACAAATAACCGAGATTATTGCCGAGGCTACAGGGCGAGACCTGCAATTTATTCCGATTACCTTGGCTGAATATGTGGAAGCCATGAAAGAGATGGAACTGCCCGAAGATGTCATTTGGTTGATTGAATATCTGTTCACCCATGTTTTGGATAACCCAGACAATCAAATCGTGACCACGGACATCGAAAAGCTATTGGGAAGAAAACCGGTTGACTTCTCTGAATATGTGGCGGAAACGGTCAAAACAGGTATTTGGAACAAGGTCGTACAGGCATAGTGAATACCAACCCTTATCTTGATTTGAAAAAGGGCATCGAAATCGATGCCCTTTTTCAATACTGGTTTGGGGGTTGTCGATGTCTTTTATTTCTGGTACAAATAGTCTAGATCTTTGCTTGAAAAATCGATTGACTTCAAGGTATTGTTAGGTCTCTTTTGGCTGCCAGAACCGATGGCATACCATCCAAAAAATAGAGGCATTTTATAGTTTGTTCTTGTTTTCATGGTTGAATTGTTTAACTGTTTAACTGTTTTATGATGATGTTTTCTTGTGATTATTTTAATCTTTCTTTTACCACGGGGTTTTGGTTCGCCCTTTTTCTCCATTTGGTAAAGGGAATTAGCATCGGTTTTTTGGCCTGGTATGCTTTGTACGTATCTCCAAACTCGTTCACGAGGTCTTTTTCCTCGAAAAGGGTTCCGATGACCACGTATGTCGAAATGGCAATGGCAAAAATCAAATGGGTCACTGTCATGTTCGGGGTGGCCCACATACCCAAGAGCATTCCAAAATAGAGAGGGTGGCGCACATATTTGTAGAATAGTGTCACTCTAAATTTTAACTGGGTGTACGGTTTTCCCATCAACTCCAGAAAAGTCTGCCGCAATCCGAATAAATCAAAATGGTTGATCAAAAAAGAACTGATGAACAATACGGCCCAACCCGCAAAGAACAGTCCATAGAGCACATAGAACAAGATGCTGTCAGGTTCGACCTGCCATATTTGACCCCCGATCGGTTGCCAGTTGTATACCAGGTTAAAGAGCAACAGTCCCGAGACCAAAACAAAGGTGCTTCGTTCAATCGGTCTGGGGAAATAACGGGTGAACAGTTCTTTGAACCATTTTCTGGCCATAACGCTGTGCTGCACCCCGAATAAGGAAATCAACAACAGGTTGTTCAAGATTGCCCGTAAAACGGACATTTGAGGTTCTTGGTCAATTCCAATTGCTGGAATCAAGTTGCCCACCGAAGCGATCCAGAAAAGAATGGATCCGAATGCGATCAGGTACGCAACCATGGAATACGTAAACATTAAAATTTTCTTCATGACTGTTTGATTTTAAATTCGGGGCAAACCTAGGCATGAAGGGCGCCTACATAAGAATATTGTAGGATTACAAATGGGTTACATGACGATGGACAAGGGGTTACAAATGGGTTACAAAATGTTTTTTTCTATTTTTAGACACCTATAAATCAAATAGTTGTAAAAAATATCAAAATGTCCGCAAAAACGCTGACAAATCATCTTCAGGAGTGAGGTTCAGCTTTTTTCTGAGCCTATTTCGGCTCATTTTCACCGATGAGGGATTGATGTTTTGGAGGGTGGCGATCTGTTTGGTGTTCAAATCCAACTTGATGAAAGAACAAAGGCGAACCTCGGTTTTGGTCAGCCCTTCGAACCGTTCGTTCAAGCGGGCATAAAACGAACTGCTCAGCTCATCTACCTTTTGGTAAAAATCATCACTGTCTTTATTGACCCAAATTTTGTTTTTGATCTCCTCTTCCAGAAGCTCCAATTCTTTTTGGCGTTTACGTCCGGTGGCCGCTTTTAGCGATTGCAATCGTTTGGCCAACGATTCGGCCCATTCTTGATTGCTCGAGATATTGACCGCCAAGGTGGTCAAATCCTTTTTTTTGTATTCGATTTCAGTATTCAACAGTTGGTTTTCCACCTTTTTCAGTTTTAGGCTCTGTCGGTATTTGTAATACAAAAAGGTCAAAAACCCGATAACGGCCAAACTAACGATCAACAACAGATAAAACCTGGTGTTCTGTTTGTTCAGCTTACGCTCGTAGGCCACCTGTTGTTCGGTCTGCCGTTTGTGAAAATTGATACTGTCTGCCAATTGCTTTTTTTCGAACTGATAGTTCATCTCGGCACGGGTAAGCGCTTGGGTACGTTCTTTGTTGAAAAGCGAATCTTTCAATATGGTATAGCGCTGGTTGAAATCAAGTGAGGCCTTATAATTTCCCAAACCTTCATAAGCTTGGCTCAGACAGCCGCAGGCTTCTTTTTGCAGGTTGACGACCCCAGAGACCAATGCCATGTCAAGCCCCTTTTGGCAATCATCACGTGCTTGACCAAAGCGGTTCATGAACAGGTAGCTCTTGCCCCTGTACACGTAGGCCGGGGCCAAACCGTCATCATCATTGATCTCGGTCTTTATTTGTATGCTTTTGTTCAGATACTCTAAGGCCTTGGCGTAGTCACCAATTTTGGTATGTTCTATGCCCAAGTTGCTGTAGGCCCTTGATTCGGATTTCAAATCGTTCACTGCTCTTGAGAGGGCCACACTTTTGTCAAAACTGGCCACGGCCAACTCATGGTTCCGCATCTCAGAATGTATCAGGCCAATATTGTTGTGAGCGAAGGGTAGGCTGTTTTTAAGCCCCATCTTCTCTTTTATGGCAAGGCTTCTTTGATAATAATCAAGGGCAGTATCAAGATCTTTTTGATCGTAGTGCACGTTGCCCAAATTGTTCAAGGCCCTTGATATGGACCTGTCGTCTTTCAGTTCTTCTGCGAGTTTCAACGATCTCAAGATATAGTCCTGGGCCTGGGTGTAATTGCCCATTTCATAAAACACGGTGCCAATGTTGCCATTTATGACGGCCAATCCCTTTTTATCGCCCAATTCCCGAACCAAATCATGGGTTTTGAAAAAGTACTCATGGGCTTTTGAAAATTGGCCCTGCTGTGCATGGGTAATGCCGATCCATTTATAGGCATCGGCCTGCCATGTACTGTTGCCCACCTTTTGGGCAAATGCCAGAACCTTTTTACCAGCGGCTCTTGCGCTATCCATGTTTGTTCGCATCAGTAGCTTGACCAGGGCTTGACCAGACTGGTGACGAACCGAATCGGGTTGGCGTTCGTTTTCGAACAGTTGTTGTAAGCTGTCTGACTTGGCCGTTTGCGCCTGTAGATTACAAATAGCTGCGAGTACCAGCAAAAGTATGTGTGGATACCCTTTCAATTTTGGTTGATTTATCTTTTAAAAATAAGGAATCTTGTTCTAAAAACCAGACTGACAATAAGATAGGGGCATTCGGCAAAGAGGGAAGGGTTTTGATCTGATATGGCACCTATAAAAAAACCGGGGTCATCGCCCCGGTTTGTGGATAAGACCAAAATTTGGTATGCTTTACTCGCAGCTTGGTCTTAGGCGATATTGCTCTAAGGTTTGGTCCATGTTCAGTATAAATTGAGTGCCTAAGATCAGGTCTTCCAGTTGTGCCTGATTGCTTTCATCCATTTTCAAGCACATATCGTGAAAGGGTCCGCTGCACCATATTTTTGAGCACTTTTGCCCTTTGCATTCTTCACAGAAACATGGTCTACTCGAATTACGTACGATTTCAAGCAAATGTGCCAGATCGGCTTCCGACATAAAAATGCCTATGGAGTCAATGACCATTTGCAGTTTGCAGATTGGATTCGGGGCGTTTTCAATTTTGTAGGAGGCCCCGTAGCTATTTTGATATATAAGCTCCATTGACGTTTTACTTAAAAAAGGGCCAAAAACCAGACCAAACAGTTTTCGGCCCCAAACTAACTTAAACTAAATAACAAACTCTAATTATGAATTTATAAGCGTTCATAGGTGAATTGCGGAAAACCTCTTTCACCCTGATCATTGAGAAAGGCAGTAAACAACAACTTATAATAGTTATCATTGGCATCCTTTAAAACAAAATACCTATCATCCCTTACCGCTGCTACACCAAATACACTTCTCCATCCGCTGCCAATAACGGCACGGTCATCATAAACCAATTCAGACTCAACAACATCATCCCTACTGAAATCTGCATATGCAGGCGCATCGGTCGCATTACCTTCGCTATCTTTAGTGGTCACTTGATAAAGTCCAACTCCCCCCAAAGTATTGTGCAACACGTAATCAGAAAAAGTCAATCCGGCTACTGTTGGTGGTCCTCCAAAGCTTGCTACCCCATAATAAGAGAATACACCACTAAAATTAAGGTCCCAAGAACCTTTTTGAGGCTCAATGCTCACGCTTTGGCCGTCAGTCAAACTAAAGGCACTAAGATTGAAGCTATCATCTTTTTGGATCGTAACCTCTGTAAAGTCTGTGGTTTCGTCTAGATCCGCAAACTGAATGGTGTAGCTGGCACCATCACTGAGAACCCTTACTTTCATAAGTCCCCTAGGGTCACCTGTTGTGGCGATGGACCCAACGTCGGCTGGTTCTGAAGGAATTTCGTTCCCAAGACTTACAATATAAACGTGGTTTTCATCTGCCGTGGTGGAAATTTCGGCAAAGGCCGTGCCTTCCAATGTTCCTTCTCTGTTATCGGTAAACACGAGATTTTCAGCTACATTACCATACTGGGGATATGATACGGGCAAACCTGCAGCCAATTCCCCAACGGTAGTGACCGTGACAGTAGTTGCCTGGAAAGCTTGGTCAAAGGTATTCAACTCCAGCGGTGATGAAAGATCACTGTCTTCCGTTACGGAAAGTATGTCCGTATAGCCGTCTAATTCAGCAGCTGCTACCAAAAGGGATGAATTTAAGAACACCCTGTTTTCAGTTCCATTATAAAAGGCAATTTCCCATGCATCCCTCCGAATAGCGGTCTGGGTATTGGAGCTTAGATCAATGTAAACTTGGTTGGGTAGGTTAGAGCCGCCTTGTTCTGCATCTATAACACCTCCTGTTGAGGCAATTGGTGTGAAACTTACTTCAGATGATGTGGTACTTCCATTGGACCAGTCTGCTTGGTCATAATCACTCAAGGTAAATGCAACAGATTTTGTGGTACCCTCAATAGGATCCTGCAGTTTGGTAAATGTAATGCTGGTGTTAAGGTCTCCAACAGCCACAGGAACAGAAATGTTGCCATCACTGCCAGCAGGTGAAGTGGTAAAATCAGTACCGTACACGGCATTGTTACCGGTGTAGGATACGGTTATGGTGCCTGCTTCTGTAGCCGCTCTTGAAAAGTTCAGGGTGATTTCCCTATCTGTATCGGTCTCAGCCAAACTGACGGTGGCGCTACTGAATGATACTGTAAAATCTATCAAATCCCCATCATCATCACTACTACATGAGCTCAAAATTGACAAAAGTGCAATGGCACTTAAATAAAAGTACTTTTTCATAATTTTAATTAATGTTTAACGTGTATAAAAGCTTCAAAAAATAAGACCTTCCGTTTCCAAAAAGCCGACCCGTTCCTCCAGAAACACCATGTGCTCCCGCAGGCAAGTCCGTGGCATCAACGGCAACAATATCCAATAGGTTTCTGGCCCCAAGAGTAATATCAAGATCTTTCATGATCTGGGTACGAACCGAGGCATCCCAAAAAGTAAAATCGTTGGTTTCCCCAACTTCAAT